>JAODBQ010000080.1 GCA_025464045.1 Ilumatobacteraceae bacterium | reverse complement strand
GTGCACCCACGCGCCGGCCGCCGCGGCGGGCGCGGCCGACAGGCCACCGGCGAGGAGCGCGCCGATGATGCCGGCGAGCACGTCGCCGGTGCCGGCCGTGGCGAGGCGCGCGTCGCCGGCCGTGACGACGAGCGTCATCCCGTGCGGATCGGCGACGACCGTGGCCGGACCCTTCAGCAGCACGACGCAACCCGTGTCGGCAGCCAACCGTCGCGCCGCGACCAGACGATCGGCGGCGGGCGCGTGACCGGTGAGCATCTTGTACTCGCCGTCGTGCGGGGTGAGCACCGTCGGCGCCGTCCGCCGGCGGAGCAGCGCGGCGGCACCGTCCGCGTTCCAGGCGAGCGCGAACAGCGCGTCGCCGTCGATCACCGTCGGCAACGGCGCCTCGATCGCGAAGCGGCGGACGTCGTTCGTGGTCGAGTCGTCCCGGCCGAGCCCGGGACCGACGACGATCGCCCCGAAGCGATCGAGCGAATCGAGCGCCGGCTTGGCCCAGTCGATCCGCGGCAACGGCCGCTGCACGACCTCGACCGACGCGTTCTGGGCCAGCTGACCCGGGACGGAGAGGTGGACCATGCCGGCACCGGTGCGCATCGCCGCGTGCGACGCGAGGACCGCGGCGCCCGTCATCGCCGGGCTCCCGGCGATGATCCGCACCGCCGCCTTCCACTTGTGCGCGTCCAACTCGCGGTCCGGCCACCACTCGACGACGTCGGAGCGCTGCACGAGCGAGGCACGCGGCGCATCGACGTCCAGGCCGATGTCGACGAGCTCGAGCTCACCGGCCAACGCACTGCCGGGCGGGATCAGCAGGCCCGGCTTGAGGGCCGCGAACGTGACCGTGCGGGTGGCCGCGAGCGCCGCGCCCTCCACCGCACCGGTCAGCCCGTCGACGCCGCTCGGCACGTCCACCGCGAGGACGGGGATCTGGCCGACGTCGGGCGGCGCCCACTGACCGTGGAACCCGGTTCCGTACGCCGCATCGATCACGAGGTCGGCATCCTCGATCGTCGACGGCACGGCGGCGGCATCGACGATCCGCACCCTGGCACCGCGTGCGACGAGCAGGTCCGCGGCGACCCGGCCGTCGGCCCCGTTGTTGCCCTTGCCGGCGATCACCACCACCGTGCGTCCGTAGGTGCCGCCGAGCATGCGGATCGCCGCACGCGCGACAGCCGCGCCGGCGCGACCGATCAGGACCTCGGCAGGCTCCGGCGCCCACGCGTCGATCACCCGCATCTCCTCGGGCGTGACGATCGGCAGCATCCACCCAGTTTGCCCCAGCACCCCTCCGCACCCCGCGCAACGCCACCCCCGATGGGCGCGATGCCGGCGACATCTCGCCGAGATCGCGCCCGCTCGGGCTGGTCCGCAACCACAACCCCAAGCCCGGGCCGGGACGCGGGGTGGGCCGAATCAGGTCGCGAGGACGTAGGCGATCGCGAGGGTCGAGGTGTGGGTGATCGACAGCAGCCAGGTCGAGATGCCGCGGTCGGCGGCGAGCTCGGCGGCGCGGCCGACGACGACGAGCGAGGGCTCGCCGCTCGCCGCCCGCTCGACCCACACCTCGTGGAACCCGAACGCGCCCAGTCCGAGGCCCATCGCCTTCATCACCGCTTCCCGGGCGGCGAACCGGGCGGCGAGCGAGGGCACCGGATCGACCTTCGGCGCGACGTAGGCGAGCTCGACGGCGGTGAACAGCCGTTCGCGCATCGTCGGCGTGCGCGTCAACGACAGCCGGAACCGTTCGACGTCGACCGCGTCGACGCCGATGCCGCGCACCGCGGGTGCGCCACCCGTCGAGCTCAACACCGCGACAACGACAACGACGGGACCAGGGTCACGTGCGCCACTGGTCGGCCATCTCCGACACGGGCACGACGAGCAGGTCGACGACGGGCACCTCGGCGAGGCGATCGGCGCGGAACGTGCCCTCGGTCTCGGCCACCCAGTCGACGAGCCGGTCGTAGCGGTGGTCGTAGCCCTGGAGCACCCCCCGCATGGTCGACGCCGGCAGGTACTCGTGGAACCGCACGTGCAGGAGCGTGATCCCGGTGCACACCGCGCCCTTGACCTCCGGCACGAAGATCAGCGTGCGCTGATCGCTGCGGCCGGTCGCCACGAGCACCTCGCGCTGGACCGCCACGCGCCGCTTCGTCCCGAGCAGCTCCGAGTTGCGCTCGACCCGACTCGGGACCTCGAGCGACAGCCCGCCGCGGTCGACGATGCCGATCGTGGCGCCGTGGCCCTTCGGGTCGCCGTCGATCCGGTAGCGGGTGTACCCGACGACCGCAGCGACCGCGGGATCGAGATCGGCGAGCACCTTCAACGTCTTGTACGTCAGCCGGTCGCGTCCCGCGCCGGCGGTGAGCACCGCCTGCACGAGGTCGCGATCGAGCACGCCCTCGTCGTTGCGGCTGATCCCGACGGTGACGGTCTTGGCCTGGTGCTTGATCGCGTCGACCGGCCGGGTGAGCTCCTCGATCGTGCGGGTCAGCGCGGCGGTGAGGTCGTCGATCAGCGCGCTCGGGGTGGCGATCTTGCCGGACTGCTGCTGGTACACCTCGAGCGGCGAGTCGCTGGCCAGGTCGCGCAGCAGGCCACTGAGACGCACGGCCGTGGAGGCCTCGAGGTGCCCGTCGTACAGCCCGCTGCGCAGCCCGTCGTGGAAGCGCTCGCTGAACGGGCCGATGCCTCCGCGCACCAGCCGCAGCACCTCCTCACCGGTGAACGTCTCGCTCAGCGCATCCTCGATCAGTTCGCGCGCCTCGCGCAGCGGCAGCGCGGAGGCGTCGATCGCCAGCGCCGCCTCGTAGCCGAACAGGTGCCCGACCATCGCCGACAGCACGTACGCGAGCGCAGGGTGCACGGCGGGCACGGAGATCACCGCGGTCGCCGCGTCGTAGCGCTCGTCGGCATCGGTGGCGATGACGATCGGGGTCGCCTTGTGCGCCTTGTAGATCGCCACCTCCTTGGCCACGTCGTCGGCGGTGCCGCCCGACAGGCCGGCCGCGCAGACGAGGATCAACGGCTCGCTGGACAGGTCGATGTGCTTCTTGTCCTCGGTGACGTCGCAGGCGATCGACTTGTAGCAGAGCTCGCTGAGCTTGATCCGCAGCTCCTGGGCGGCGACGATGTTCGGCCCGTTGCCGACGATCGCCCAGTACCGACGCGACGGCGCGAAGCGGCGCGCCGCATCCGCGATGGTCTCCCGCGTGGCGAGCACCTGCCGCAGCGCGGCCGGGACGTCGCGCAGCGACCTGAGCACCTCGCTGCGGCGCGCGTCGGACCCGAGTCCGGCCGCGCGGGTGATCGCGCAGGCCAGCAGCGTGCCGGCGGCGACCTGGGCGTAGAACGCCTTCGTCGAGGCGACGCTCATCTCCACGTCCCGACCGTCGCTCGTGTACATCACGCCGTCGGCCTTGTCGGTGAGGTCGCTGTTGCGCCGGTTGACGATTCCGATCACCGTCGCCCCGCGCTGGCGTACGAGGTCGACCGTGCGGTTCGTGTCCGTGGTCGTCCCGCTCTGGCTGACGGCGATGATCAACGTGTCGCGCATGTCCAGGCGGAGGCCGAAACCGCTCAGCTCGGTGGCGGTGATCTGGTCGACGTCGAGTGCGTTGTCGCTGAGGAGGTCGAGCATCCCGGCGACGCCGAGCCCGGCGACGGCGGCCGTGCCCTGGCCGATCACGCGCACCTTGTCGATGCTGTGGTCCGCCAGACGTTCGAGCACCGACTGCGGCAGCGCCCGTTCGCCGACGACGGCGACGAGCTCCCCGTCCTGCTCGACGATCTTGCCGCGCAACGTCTTGGCGAACGAGTCCGGCGCCTGCTGGATCTCCTTGAGCAGGTAGTGCGGCGCATCGCCGCGATCGATGTCCCGAGTGGTCACCTGCGCGGTGGTGACGTCCGCGGCCGACACGGGCAACTCGGTGCCGTCGTAGGCGCCGCGAACGATGCCGTCGAGGTCGCCGGCGTGCGCCGCGTCGAGGACCACGACCTGGCCGCGGCTGCCGCTCGCCGACGGCGTCTCCCCGTCGACGCGCACGTAGCGCGCCGTCTCCTCGACCACGCCGTACGGCTCGCTGGCGACGATGAACAGGTCCTCGGCGAGCCCGACGTACATCCCCTGGCCGCTGCCGCGCAGCGCGAGGTACACCTGGTCCGGTCGCTCGGCGCTCGCCGCGGCGATCGCGACGCTGCCCTCGAACTCGGCCACCGTGCGGCGGAAGGCTTCCGCCATGTCGCCACCGGCGCTCACCGACTGGCGGGCCATGATCACCGGGATCACCTTCGCATCGGTGGTGATCGGGGCGTCGAGGACGAGATCGTGGCCGATCTTCAGGTCGGCGTGGTTGTCGACGTCGCCGTTGAGCACCGCCACCGAATACGCGGCGAGGGCCCGTCCGGCGACCTCGTCGCTGTTCACCGGATGGCAGTTCGGCTCGCTGATGATGCCGACGCTCGCCCAGCGGGTGTGGCCGAGGACGGACAGGCGGGCACCCGGGTTGCTGAGCGCGAGGCGCAACAGATCGTCGCCGGCGATCGCGGCGCGCAGGGCGCGCACGTTGTCGCCGAGCTCACCGATCTCGGCCGCCGCCTTGTAGACGAACCCGAGCGTCTCTCCGGTGTGGCGCACCGATCCGCTCTGGAACAGCGGATCGTGCCCGCGTGCGGCGATCGCAGCGACGACGGCGGGATCGTCAGCCGCGAGGCCGTGGTCCCACACGAACACGTGCAGGCCCGCGGAGTCGCGGCCGCGCACCTCCATCCGGTCGATCGACGACAGCGCCTGCTGGATCGTCAGGTACCCGGCCGTGGC
This sequence comes from Ilumatobacteraceae bacterium, assembly GCA_025464045.1. GTDB lineage: Bacteria > Actinomycetota > Acidimicrobiia > Acidimicrobiales > Ilumatobacteraceae > JAODBQ01. The sequence continues at coordinate 1,567 of JAODBQ010000080.1, read as the reverse complement.
AGCGAGACCGCCGTCCGGTCCGGCGAGGGCCTCCACCGCAGCGGCGGTCCGCAACCGATCGCAGCGCACGGCCCAGATCGCGTCGCGCAGCTCGATCAGCTCGGCGTTGGCGTGCTCGACCTCGTCCACGGTCAGGTGGCCGGCGCCCTCCAGCTCGGCGTCGCGCTCCGCGGCACGTGCGTCGAGCTGATCGAGGCGGGCGACGATGGCGAGCCCGAGCTCGTGGTGGCCGACCAGCGCGAGGGCACCCGGAACGCCCTTGAGCAGGCGGTCCACCGCGCTCGTGGCGGCGGTCGCCGCCGCGAGCGACGCGCCCGAGACGGCGTCGTCGAGCAGCGCGAGCAGCTCCGCCGGCGTCGGAGGCCGGCGAGTGGCCGGGCGGCTGACGATCGCGATGATGCCGCACATGAGGATCCAAGGGTAGCGACCACGCCGCACCGGGCCCCGTCACCGTCCGTCCCGGCTCGGCGGTCCCGTGTCGGGCGTCCCGGCTCGGCCGGAGCGACGGCCCTGGACGAGCGGACCGGCGGGAGTCAGCCGAAGCGTTCGCGGACGAGGTCGGCGAGGTGCTCGGCCGTGGCCGCCGCGGCCTCGGTCGTCGGCGCCTCGACCATCACCCGGATCAGCGGCTCGGTCCCGCTGGCGCGCACGAGGACCCGTCCGTCGCCGTCGAGGAGGCGCTCCGCGGCGGCGATCTCGGAGGCCAGCTCGTCGGTGATGCCGGGGTGGCGTTCGGCGACGCGCACGTTGACGAGCACCTGCGGGTAGCCGTTCATCACCGAACCGGCGAGCTCGGCGAGCGTGCGCCCGGTCTCGCGGACGTGTTGGGCCAGGCGCAGGCCGGCCAGCAGGCCGTCACCCGTGGTCGCGATCTTGCGGTAGATCACGTGGCCGCTCTGCTCACCGCCGAGCGAGTACCCGCCGGCATCGAGGGCTTCGAGCACGTAGCGATCGCCGACCGCCGTCTCGACGATCACGATCCCGGCCTGCGCCATCGCGTGACGGAAGCCGAGGTTGCTCATCACGGTCACCACCACGGTGTCGTCGACGAGTTGCTCCGCGTCGCGCAGCTGCAGTGCGGCGAGGGCGATCAGCCGGTCGCCGTCCACGGACTCGCCGTGCTGGTCGATGGCGATCACCCGGTCACCGTCGCCGTCGAACGCCAGACCGAGATCGCGGCCGCTGGCGAGCACCGCCCCGGCGAGCGTGCCCGGCGACGTCGCCCCGCAGTCGGCGTTGATGTTGCGGCCGTCGGGCGAGGCGTTGATCACGTCGACCTCGGCGCCGAGCCGTGCCGCGACGAGTGGGGCGACGGCGCTCATCGCACCGTTGGCGCAGTCGAGCACGATCGCCAGCCCGGCGAGGCAGCCCTCGGGGAACAGCGCGACGAGCCAGTCGACGTACTCGGCGACGACGTCGGGCAGACCGGCCGGCGCAACGGCATCGGGTGTGACCGGCTCGAGCTGGCCGAGCCCAGCCGCGAGCAGCTCGGCGATGCGCGATTCGATGGCCGTCTCGACGTCGTCGGCGAGCTTCAGCCCGCCGGCGGCGAACAGCTTGACGCCGT
>JAODBQ010000073.1 GCA_025464045.1 Ilumatobacteraceae bacterium | reverse complement strand
ACGACCCCGGAGGGTAGGAGCGCACCGGCGGCGGCGAGTTGAGCAGCGGCATCGACAGCTCCCACAGCCGCTCGATGCCCTCGGCGGTCGTGAACAGGGTGTGATCGCCGCTCATCGCGTCGTGGATCAGCCGCTCGTACGCCTCGAGGACGTCCTGCGCCTTGCCCGTCTCGTGCAGCGCGAACTGCAGGCTGAGCTTGTCCAGCTTCATCCCCGGGCCGGGGCGCTTGCCGTAGAAGGACAGCGACAGCTTCGAGGCGTCGGCGAGGTCGAAGGTGAGGTGATCTGGACCCTGCGCGCCGACGCCGGAGTTGGCCGGGAACATGCTCTTGGGCGGTTCGCGGAACGCGATGGAGATGATCCGCGCGCCCTCGGCCATCCGCTTGCCCGTCCGCAGGAAGAACGGCACCCCCGCCCAACGCCAGTTGTCGATCCGGCAGCGCATCGCGATGAACGTCTCGGTGTCGGATTCCGGCGAGACGCCCGGCTCGTTGCGGTACCCCGCGTACTGACCGCGCACCACGTCGCCCGGCTGGATGGCCATCATCGAACGGAAGACCTTGTTCTTCTCCTCACTGATCGCGCGGGGCTCCAGCGCCGTCGGCGGTTCCATCGCCATGAACGCGAGCACCTGGAAGAGGTGGGTGACGACCATGTCGCGGTAGGCGCCGGTGGACTCGTAGAAGCCGATGCGCTGTTCGAGCGAGAGCGTCTCCGGGACGTCGATCTGCACGTGGTCGATGTGGTCCCGGTTCCAGATCGGCTCGAACAAGCCGTTGGCGAAGCGGAAGGCGAGGATGTTCTGCGCGGCCTCCTTGCCGAGGAAGTGGTCGATGCGGAAGATCTGGCTCTCGTCGAACGTCTCGTGCAGCGAACGGTTGAGCTTGCGCGCGCTGGTCAGGTCGGTGCCGAACGGCTTCTCCATGATGATCCGCGACCGCTCGACGAGATCGGCCTCGCCGAGCATCTGCACCACGGCCGCGGCGGCCTTCGGCGGCACGCTCAGGTAGTGCAGCCGACGCGGGTCGTCGCCGAGCTGCGCCTCGGCCTCCTTCACCGCCGTGCCGAGCGCGGCAGCGCCCGCCGACGTGGGCACGAAGCGCAGCGTCTCGCCGAACGCCGCCCACTCGGTGGGCGTGACGGCTCGACTGGCGAACTCCTTGCACGCGGTCTCGGCGAAGTTGCGGAAGCCGTCGTCGTCGAGGTCGTCGAGCGAGGTGCCGATGATCCGGCACGTCGGCACGAGGCCGGCGCGGTGCAGGTGCAACAGCCCCGGCAGGAGCTTGCGCTTGGCGAGGTCGCCCGTCGCTCCGAACAGCACGATCACGTGTGGCTTCAACGGCGCCATCAGGTTCGACGTGACGTCGCTCGGATCGCTCGTCATGCTCACAGCCACAACGTTAGGCACGATGTGTGTCCGTGCCGTGTCGAGGGTGTGTCCCCCAGGTGTCGCTGCGCGGGCACCTCCACGTCGCCCGACGGCCATCTCGCCCGTACCGGTCATAGCCTGACCGAGCGTTCTGCGGTGGGATCGTGACCGGTCCGAGCTCCTCCGCTCCTCAGCTGCAGCCGCTGGTGCTGCCGCAGCTCGGGCAGGCGTGGCACGAACCGGCGGGGATCATCTGTACGCCGCACTGCATGCAGATCGGCGCGTCGCTGTGACGCACCCGCGCCGAGTGCGGCTCCGGCACGGCGGGCCGGGCGACGCCGGCGGGGTTGGTCAGATCGTTGTTCGGGGCCGGCGGCGCGGTGCCGAGCTCGAGCTGGGTGAGCAGATCCCCTGCGGACGGGATGGTCTTGGGGTCCGGGACCATCTCCGTGCCCGACGACGTCTCGATGGTGCTCTCGTCCACACCCGGCAGCGTCGGCTGGAGACGCTCGCCGACCGAGAAGATGCCGAGCTCGGCACGCTCGTCGTAGCTGAGGTAGTCGAGCGCCATCCGCCGGAAGAGGTAGTCCATGATCGACGCGGCGAAGCGGATGTCCGGATCGTCGGTCATCCCTGCCGGTTCGAAGCGCATGTTCGTGAACGCCTCGACGAACGCGCGCAGCGGGACGCCGTACTGCAGGCCGTAGCTGATGCTCTTGGCGAACGCGTCCATGATCCCGGCGAGCGTGGAGCCCTGCTTGGAGACGGTGAGGAAGATCTCACCCGGCCGGCCGTCGTCGTACTCGCCGATCGTCGCGAAGCCCTTGCAGTCGGCGACGCGGAACTCGAAGGTGCGGCCGCGCCGGCTGCGCGGCAGCTTCTGACGGATCGGCTGGTGCACCACGCGCTCGACGATCCGTTCGATGATCTGCGGCGCGACGACGAGCGCCGCATCCTCCGCCGACGGCAGCGACTCGTCGTCCTTGCGCATCGTCGAGAGCGGTTGGCCGACCTTGCAGTTGTCGCGGTACACGGCCACGGCCTTCAGGCCGAGCTCCCACGAGAGCAGGTGGAGACGCTCGATCTCCTCGACGGTCGCCTCCTCGGGCATGTTCACCGTCTTGGAGATCGCGCCGCTGATGAACGGCTGGACTGCGCCCATCATGCGCACGTGGCCCTCGTAGTGGATCGTGTTGTCACCCATGCTGCAGGCGAACACCGGCACGTGGTGCGCGAGGAGGTGCGGCGCGCCGAGGATCGTCTTCTCGCGGTCGATGTGGGCGACGATCTCGTCGATCTGCTTGGCCGTGTAACCGAGGCGGCGCAACGCGCGCGGCACGGTCTGGTTGACGATCGTCATGTTCCCGCCGCCGACCAGCTTCTTGAACTTGACCAGCCCGAGGTCGGGCTCGATGCCGGTCGTGTCGCAGTCCATCATCAGCCCGATCGTCCCGGTCGGGGCGATGACGCTGGCCTGGCTGTTGCGCAGGCCGTACTCCTCTCCGTCGCGGACCGCGGCCTGCCACGACTCGAGGCCGGCCGCGAGCAGCTCGGCCGGCACGGCGTCGGCGCCCTCGATCACGTGCGCCGCGTCGCGGTGCATGCGCAGCACGTTGAGCACGTACGGCTCGTTCTCGGCGAACCCGGCGAACGGGCCCATCCGGCTCGCGGTGCGCGCGCTCGTCGCGTAGGCGTGTCCGGTCATCAGTGAGGTCAGCGCCGCCGCCCACGCCCGGCCCTCGGCCGAGTCGTACGGCAGGCCGAGCGCCATCAGCAGTGCGCCGAGGTTGGCGTAGCCGATGCCCAACTGACGGAACGCGCGGGTGGTCTCGGCGATCTTCGCGGTCGGGTAGTCCGCTCTGCCGACGAGGATCTCCTGCGCGGTCAAGACCACCTCGATCGTGTGCCGGTACGCCTCGACGTCGAAGTTGCCGTTCTCCCCGAGGTACTTGAGCAGGTTGATCGAGGCCAGGTTGCACGCCGAGTTGTCCAGGTGCATGTACTCCGAGCACGGGTTCGATCCGCTGATCCGACCTGTGGCGGGCGCGGTGTGCCAGCGGTTGATCGTCGTGTCGAACTGCAGGCCGGGATCGGCGCACTCCCACGACGCCTGGGCGATGTCGCGCCAGAGGTCGCGAGCGCGCAAGGTGCGCACCGGGGTGCCGTCGGTGACGGCGTAGAGCGTCCAGTCGGCGTCGTCGAGGACCGCGCGCATGAAGTCGTCACTGACCCGCACCGAGTTGTTCGCGTTCTGGTACTGGACGCTGAAGCTGTCGGCTCCGTCGAGGTCCATGTCGAAGCCGGCGTCGCGCAGCACCCGCGCCTTGCGCTCCTCCTTCGCCTTCGCCCAGACGAACTCGTCGATGTCGGGATGGTCGGCGTCGAGGATCACCATCTTCGCGGCGCGGCGGGTCTTGCCACCGCTCTTGATCGTGCCGGCCGAGGCGTCCGCGCCGCGCATGAAGCTGACCGGACCGCTGGCCGTGCCGCCGCCGTTGAGGTGCTCGTAGCTCGAACGGATCCCGGACAGGTTGATCCCGGCGCCCGAACCGCCCTTGAAGATGATCCCTTCCTCGCGGTACCAGTTGAGGATCCCGTCCATCGTGTCCTCGACGGCGAGGATGAAGCATGCGCTCGCCTGCTGGGGCACGCCGGGCACGCCGATGTTGAACCACACCGGGCTGTTGAAGGCGGCGCGCTGCGTGACCAGGATGAACTTCAGCTCGTTGCGGAAGGCCTCCGCCTCGTCGTCGTCGGCGAAGTAGCCGCTGTCCGCGCCCCAGTCGGCGATGGTGTCGACGACCCGATCGACCACTTGACGCAACGAGGACTCACGCCCGGGTGTGCCGAGGTGCCCACGGAAGTACTTCTGGGTGGCGATGTTCGTGGCGTTGAGCGACCAGGACACGGGGAACTCCACGCCGAGCTGCTCGAACGCGACGGTGCCGTCCTTCCAGTTCGAGATCCGCGCGTCGCGTCGCTCCCACGGCAGCTCGTCGTAGGGATGGTCGCCAGGTGTGGTGAAGAAGCGGCGAAGCCCGATCTCGAGACGTTCCGGCGCGACTGACATGGACAGATCCTCCTGGCTGGCAGCGGACCACCAGATCGTTGTGGTCACCAGATCTTGTGGATGACGGGCGTGATTGCGGGGTTCATCCTACAAGATGTTGAATCACATGCGAGTAATTACGATGGCGTCAGAGCGGTCCGGACGACGCAGCGCGAGGCCGCGGCACGGTCGTCGTCGTCGCAGCAGCTGCTGCCGACGACGGGACGGCTCGGGCGAACCGCCCACGGCATTCGTCACGGCGCAGGGTCGCAGGTTCGGACATCAGCCCGCAGCGGCCGCCCGAGGCTCGCGCCTCGCCGAGCTCCACTGCCCATCCGCGCCCTGCGCCGTGACGAACACCGCAGGCCATTCACAGGGCGCCACCCTACGGCGGCTCGGCTGTGGACGGAAAGGGGCACAACCATGTGAATTTCGGACCAACGACTGGGGACGGGGCATGTCAAACGGATGACAACGCACCATCTCGTCCACATATCCACAGGCGCAGGCCGACAACCAGCAGGTTGTCCACCGCTGCGGCGGCGATTCGGTGCGGCCCCGTTCCCCACACGCCCGACCGGGTGATGAGCTGCCGCGTCGCTGCACCTGCCAACATGCTCGGGTGCGCCGGCTGTTCGACGGAGATGAACAAGACGCGCAGCGCAACGGAACGCTCACGGTCCGCAGCGCGTACGACGTGCTCCGCCCGAGGCCACCGCACCGGCCGTGGGTCGGCGTGTGCATGGTGGCCAGCATCGACGGCACGACGGTGATCGATCACCGCTCGTCGGGTCTGTCGAGCGCCGTCGATCGCGAGGTGCTGAGCACGTTGCGCGACCTCGCCGACGTGATCATCGTCGGCGCCGGGACCGTTCGGGCCGAGGGCTACGGCCCGCCGAAGAAGGCGGGCAAGAGGATCTGGGTGGTCTCCCACAGTGGCCGGGTCGATCCGGCGATGCCACTGTTCGCGTCCGGTGCCGGGTTCCTGATCGTGCCGGAGGACGCGCCGGAGCTGCCCATCGGGACCGTCCGCGCCGGGGTCGGCGACCTCGACCTGGCGGGTGCGATCGCGCAGCTCGACGCGGATTTCGTCCACGCCGAAGGTGGCCCGGGGTTGAACGGTTCGCTCCTCGATGCCGACCTGATCGACGAGTTGAACCTGACGATCTCGCCGCAGCTCGCCGGCGGCGACGGCCCACGTGTGACCGCGCATGGCGAGCCGGTCACCCGACGGATGCGCCTCGCGCACGTGCTCGAGGACGACGGGTTCCTGTTCACGCGCTACGTACGCGGGTGAGCCGCCCCTACGAGCTCTGCAGCTTCTCCAGCAGCACGAGCTCGCGTTGGAAGTCCGCGACGGCGTCGAAGTTCTTGTAGACGCTGGCGAAGCGCACGTAGGCCACCTCGTCCAGCAAGCGCAACTGCTCGAGCACAGCCAGGCCGAGCTCGGCCGAGCTGATCTCGCGCCCGTGCAGGCGGGCGTGGTCTTCCACCCGTTCGGCGAGGGCTTCGACCTGCAGCGCAGTCACCGGACGACCCTTGGTCGCGGCGCGCACGCCGGCGACGATCTTGGCCCGGTCGAACGGCTCGCGGGACCCGTGGCTCTTGACCACCACGAGCGGCACCTCTTCCATCCGCTCGTAGGTCGTGAAGCGGTGCGCGCAGGCCACACAGGACCGGCGACGACGGATGGTCAGCCCTTCCTCCGCCTCGCGCGAATCGATCACCTTCGTGTCGTCGGCGTGGCACTTGGGGCAGCGCATCGCCGCCGAGGTTACTGCGTGCACGTGCGACCACCTACGGGAGGTGCAGCAGCTGACCGATCGCGAGGCGGGAGCCGCCGTTGTCGTGGAGCAGCTGATCCAGGTAGTCCGCTCGCGACCATGGACCGTGGAACTCGGCGGCGAGCGACCACATCGTGTCGCCGGGCTGCACGACATAGGACGTCGCCGGGCGAACCATGGGGATGGAGGCAGGGTCACCCCCACGGTTCGCCAGGACCTGGCCGACCCCGAGCAACACCAGGGCCAGCACGAACACGAGGACGCCGAAGGCGGCCAGGCGCCGCCGCCGATACAGGCTCGAAGGGGCGTGGGATCGGGGGACCACGACCGTGTAGCCCGAGCGTGGGAAGGTGCGCGTCGGTGCGGCGATGAGCGTTGGCGTGGCGGACAGCGCAGACATGGACGGGCTCCTCAGGCGGGCCTGGCAGCTTCCAGGCGACGGCTCGAACGAACAGGTGTTTCTCGAACGACTGTTCGGAGTGTGCCACGAACAGCTGTTCGCCGTCAACCCCCGCAGGGCGAGGTGTTGAGGCGAACGGGTGTTTGACCCGCGTCACGAACGCGCGTACGATGCGAGGCATGAAGGAACAACTCACCACCCGCCAGCGCAGCATCCTCGACTTCATCGAGTCGAACCTGCGCGCGCGCGGCTATCCGCCGAGCGTCCGCGAGATCGGCGATGCGGTGGGTCTCACCTCTCCGTCGACCGTGCACAGCCACCTCGCCACGCTGCAGCGCATGGGGTTCCTCCGCCGCGATCCCACCAAGCCGCGCGCGATGGAGGTGCGCTTCGACCCGGTGTCGGGCGGCACGATCGAACGCCGGCCGGCCCGCCACGTCCCCCTGGTCGGCGATGTCGCCGCCGGTACCGACGTGCTCGCACAGGAAAACATCGAAGAAGCGTTCCCCGTCCCGGAGGATTTCACCGGCCCCGGGGATCTGTTCATGTTGCGGGTCCGCGGCGACTCGATGATCGAGGCGGGCATCCTCGACGGCGACTACGTGGTCGCGCATCAGCAGGCGACGGCGAAGAACGGCGACATCATCATCGCCGGCATCCCGGGCGAGGAGGCCACCGTCAAGACGTGGCGACGGGAGGGCCGCACCGTCACGCTCCTGCCGTCCAACGCCCGTCTGGAGCCGATGACGTTCGACGCCGCTCAAGTCACCATCTTCGGTCGCGTGGTCACGGTGATGCGCCGACTCTGAACCGGCGGCGCACGCCCGACGCACGCCTGCCACCGGCGATCGCGGTTCGTGATCCCGGTCAATCGTGATCCCGGTCAATCGTGGTCACGGTCAGTCGTGGTCACGGTCGGTCGTGGTCACGGTCGGTCGTGATGACGGTCAGTCGACCCGACCCGGCGGTGGCGGTGGCGGTGGGCTGAACGGACTTGGGTTCGGCGGCTGCTGCTCACGAGGGGCGGGGCCGAACGGCGGCGGGCCGGATGGCGCGGGCGGTGGTGCGCCGAAGCCCGGTGGCGAGTACGTCGGGGGTTGCTGGGGCTGCGTCGGCCAGGTCGCCGTCGGTTGCACCGTCGGGCTCCACGTGCCGCCTGGGACCGCCGTGACCAACGGCTCGGCGCCGCCGCGACGGCGCAGCCCGATCGCGATCAGCAGCACGCCGAGCACGACGCCGGCGATGAGGATGCCGACGCCGATCGCCTTGAGCGGGCCTTCGTCGCTCGTCGGGTCCTTGCCGATCGCGATCGCATAGCTTGCGCTGGGGTCGGCCGGCTCGACGGTCAGCTGGTACAGGCCGGGCGCGTCGATGCGCACCTTGCCGATCTCCTCGCCCGTGAACCCACCGGCGTCGTAGGAGATGCCCGAGGCGTCCTCGATCGTCGCCGGCGCATCGTCGGGATCGGCGAGGTTCAACTGGACGTCGGGTCGATCACTCGAGCCACTGTCGAACGAGGCGTCGTTCCCACCGCAATCACCGTCGAGCTCGCCGACACGGCCCTTGCTCTCGTAGAACACCAGGAACTCGCCGGTCTTGTCGAACTGCAGCGACGTCGTGCACCCGCCGGGGGCACGGGCCAGCTGCTGCGCGTTGTCCGCGACGCTCGACGATGCCCGGTTGATCAGCAGCAAACCCGCCACGACGCCGACGACGACGAGCACGATGCCGAGGACCAGCAGCACCGTGTTGCGCTTGCCCGCCGGAGCTCCCGAAGGGCTCGGGGCCGGGGATGCCAGGGCGCCCGACGGCGGGAACGGTTGAGACGACATCAGTGGACTCCAAGTCGTTGGGCGATCAGCTCGATCCGCTCGTCTGGTTGTACCACGGCGACGCGAACGTTGTGGGCACCACCCGAGCCGTAGAAGTCGCCAGGGCTGACGAGCGCCCCACCCTCCGACATCAGCCGTTCGGCGAACGACCAGCCGTCGCCGGCGTCGAACCAGAGGTAGAACCCGCCCGCCGGGAGGGGGACGTCGATCCCGGACCACGTCCCGAGCACGCGCGCGAGACGCTCCAAGCGGCGACGGTAGCGGTCGCGCTGCACGACCACGTGCACGTCGTCGGCGAGCGCGGCGATCCCCGCCGCCTGCGCCGGTCCGGGCACGAGCATCCCGACGTGCTTGCGCACCTCGCGCAGGTACCCGACGATGTCGGCATCGCCGGCGTAGAAGCCGACCCGCAGTCCGGCGAGGTTGGAGCGCTTGGACAGCGAGTGCACCGCCACGACCCCGTCGAGTCCGGACTGGAGGATGCTCGTCGCCGCGCCCTCCCAGGTGAACTCGACGTAGCACTCGTCGCTGAACACCGGCACGTCCCGCGCCCGGCCCCAGGCCGCCGCCGCGGCGAGATCGGACAGCGCGCCGGTCGGGTTGGACGGGCTGTTGATCCACAGCATCACCGCGCGTGCCGCGTCCTCGGCGTCGATGGCATGCAGATCGAGGCCGCCGCCGGGAAGTTCGGGAACAGGGACGCCACGACAGCCGGCGATCGTCGCGCTCATCGCGTACGTCGGGTAGGCAACGGCGGGGAAGAGCACGGTGTCGCGGGTCGGGTTGCGCATCCGCAAGAAGTGGGCGGTCGTGGCAACCAGTTCCTTGGTGCCGACGCACGCCGCCAGCTGGGAGGTCGGCACGTCGACCTCGAACCGCCGTTGGATCCAGGCCCGCATCGCGTTGCGCAGACCCTCCGTGCCGATGCTCGGCGGGTAGCCGCGTTCGCTGTTCGAGCTCCCGAGCGCGGCGATCACCTCGGCC
>JAODBQ010000071.1 GCA_025464045.1 Ilumatobacteraceae bacterium | reverse complement strand
ACGACCCCGGAGGGTAGGAGCGCACCGGCGGCGGCGAGTTGAGCAGCGGCATCGACAGCTCCCACAGCCGCTCGATGCCCTCGGCGGTCGTGAACAGGGTGTGATCGCCGCTCATCGCGTCGTGGATTGGGACGTCGACCTCGTCGTGCTGGCCCGGTACATGCGCATCCTCCCGCCGGCCGTCGTGGACCCGTTCCGCAACCGGATGATCAACATCCACCACTCCTTCCTGCCCGCCTTCGTCGGTGCCAACCCGTACCGCCAGGCGTTCGATCGCGGCGTGAAGCTGATCGGCGCAACCGCCCACTACGTCACCGCGGACCTCGACGAGGGACCGATCATCGAGCAGGAGGTCGCCCGCGCCAGCCACCGCGACGACACCGCCGATCTCGCCCGACGTGGACGCGATCTGGAGACGATCGTGCTGGCACGCGCCGTCCGGGCCCATCTCGAGCACCGTGTCCTGGTCTACGGTCGCAAGACAGTGGTGTTCAACTAGCCGGTGCCCATCGGGCGCGGGCCGACAGTGGAGGAAATCGCATGGGGGTCGAGCTGACCAAGGATTCGATCGATCTCGGGATCGTGATCCACGATCCTGAGGCGTCGCTGAAGTTCTACCGCGACACGCTCGGGTTCGAGGACGCCGGGGAGAGCCCGATGCCGGGTGGGGGGACGATGTACCGGCTGATGTGCGGCTCGTCGATGATCAAGCTCGTCCACGCCGACAAGGAACCGCCTGCGGCTCCCGCTCGCGGTGGGATCACCGGCGCCTACGGCTACCGCTACTGGACGATCTCCGTCAGCAACCTCGACGAGATCACCGAGGCCGTCGGCACCGCCGGCTACAAGGTCGTCGTGTCACCCCGCGAGATCCGGCCCGGCGTGAGCATCTCGATCGTCGAGGATCCCGACGGCAACTGGGTCGAGTTCCTCAAGATCGCCTGACTCGCCGCTCGGCCTCCGTCGATGTCTCGGCCGGACGTCGGGTGTGCGCGAGCCTCTCGCCGGATGTCGGGTCTGCGCCGCGAGCTCAGGCGGGGCGGCTGGAGGAGATCGGCAGACCGGTGTCGTTGCGCATGTGCTCGGCGGACGGCCGGAAGTAGGCCATCAACACCTCGGCGGCCTCGGGTGAGGGTGCCACCGCGGCAACGGCCGCACCCATGTGCGCGAGCCAGTGATCCCGTTGCACCGGTCCGACGGTGAACGGCATGTGCCGCATCCGCAGCTTGGGGTGGCCGCGCTCGTCGCTGTACGTCGTTGGCCCACCCCAGTACTGCGCGAGGAACAGCGTCAGGCGGTGACGAGCGCCGGTGAGATCGGGCGCTTCCGGATAGAGCGACAGCAGCACCTCGTCGGTGGCGACGCCCTCGTAGAAGGCGTCGACCAACCGCTCGAAGAACTCCATGCCTCCGACGGCGTCGTAGAACGAAGCCGGCGACGTCATGGACGAAACACTAACGGCGCCCGGCTCAGCCGACCGTTGCCAAACTCGGCTCAGCCGACCTGGCCAACCTCGGCTCAGCCGACCGTTGCCAAACTCGGCTCAGCCGACCTGGCCGCTGTAGACGCGGGAGCCGAGAAGATCCGACGGGCGAACCACGAACGGCGTGCGACCATCGCACGCGTCGAGGATCACGGTGTCGTCCGACGCCAGCAGCACCAGCGCCGACACGACCTCGTCGTCCATCTCCACTTCCACCACGTCACCCGGGTGCACCACGTTTGCCACTGCGCTCAACATCTCATCCGTCCTTTGCGATCGTGGACGACAACCGGCTCGGTCGTCGGCGCCTTCCCGAATACCTACGTTGCGTTCGTCACATCGGTTCGCCCTGGATGAGGGGTTCGTGGTCTACGAGAAGGCGCGCTCCACGTATCCCGGGAAGATGTCGGGCAGATCGGTGCTGACCTTCAACGGGAACACGGCCGGCCGCTTCTCGAGGAAGCTGACGACGCCCTCCTTCGAATCCGCGCTGCGACCGCGCTCGAGGATGCCCCGCGAATCGACCTTGTGCGCCTCCATCGGATGGTCGGCGCCGAGCATCCGCCACAGCATCTGCCTCGTCAGCGCCACGCTGACTGGTGACGCGTTCTCGGCGATCTCCGCGGCGAGTGCCCGGGCAGCGGGCAGCAGCTCGTCGGGGGCGTGCAAACTGCGCACGAGCCGACCCGACAACGCCTCCGACGCCGGGAAGACCCGGCCGGTGTAGCACCACTCCGCTGCCTGGCTGATGCCGACGACCCGGGGCAGGAAGTAGGACGAACAGGCTTCGGGCACGATGCCGCGGCGGGCGAAGACGAACCCGAAGCGGGCGCTCTCACTGGCCATGCGGATGTCCATCGGCAGGGTCATCGTCACGCCGACGCCGACCGCCGGACCGTTGATCGCCCCGATCACCGGCTTCTTGCAGGCGTAGATGCGCAACGAGAGCAGGCCGCCGCCATCGCGCGGCACGCCGGCGTCGGTCTGCACGTCGCTGCCCCCGCGGCTGAACGTGTCGCCGCCACTCGACAGGTCGGCGCCGGCGCAGAACCCGCGCCCGGCACCGGTGACGATCACGGCGCGCACGTCGTCGTCCGCATCGATCCGATCGAACGCGTCGATCATCTCGTTCATCATCGTGCCGGTGAACGCGTTGAGCGCCTCCGGCCGGTTCATCGTGATCGTGGCGATGTGGTCAGCGACGTCGTAGAGGATCTGCGTGTAGTCCATGCCGCCGACCGTACCGATCCGGCCCCGCCCATCCGTCAATCGGGCGCTCTCCCCCACCCCGGCCCGAGTGGGCGCGAAACCTGCGAGATCTCGCCGACACCGCGCCCACCCGGGCAGGAGGCCGGTCAGGACCGTGTCACACGTCGAGGAAGCGGGTGGCGGCGGTGCCGGAGCCGACGGCACCGACGATCGCACCGAGGAGGACCATGTAGATCACGATGGTCCACGGGTACGAGCCGAGCACGACGAACGCCTGCAGGCCGGAGTCACCGGGCAGGCCGCGCACGCCGTGCGTCCAGTTCGAGTTGAGGTACAGCAGCCCGCACGAGGCGAGCGCGGCGCCGAACAGTCCCTGCAGCAGGCCCTCGAGCATGAACGGCAGGCGGATGAACCAGTTCGTCGCGCCGACCAGCTTCATCACCTCGATCTCGCGGCGTCGGGCGAACATCGCAGTGCGGATCGTGGTCCAGATCAGCAGCGCCGCGGCGACGAGCAGGACGACGGCGATGATCAGCGTGCGCGGTCCGAAGAAGCTGCGCAGGCTGCGCAACGTGTCGATCTGCTGGCCTGGGAAGGCGACGCTCTGCACCTTCGGCAGACCATTGATGCTGGTCGACAGCTGGTCGAGCACCGCGGTGTTCTGGGTGTCCTTCGGCACGATCTTGAAGAACGACGGGATCTTGTCCGGCCCGAGTTGCGTCAACGTCGCCGTGTCACCACCGAACAGCCGCTTGGCGTTGTCGACCGAGCAGGCGATCGGGCAGTAGCTGACCTTGTCGATCAACGTCGATTGCTGCAGCTGGGTCTGGACGAGGTTGACCTGCGCGGCGGAGGCGTCGTTGCTGACGTAGACGATCATCTCCACACCCCCGCTCCACTGCTGCAACTGGTTGTCGAAGCCGCGCTGGAGAAGCAGCGTCAGGCCGAACAGGAGCAGCGAGATCGT
>JAODBQ010000060.1 GCA_025464045.1 Ilumatobacteraceae bacterium | reverse complement strand
TGCGCGAGCTGGGCCGTCACGACCCCGTGGCGCAACGCGACGCGGATGCGTGCCAGGAGCACGCTCGGGGCGAACGGCTTGACCACGTAGTCGTCGGCCCCGGAATCCAGCGCGGCGACGACCCGCTCGACCTGATCGTCGCCGGAGACGACGATCACCGGGCAGGTGACGCGCAGCTTGAGGTGCCGGCAGAGATCGATGCCGTCGACATCGGGGAGCCCGAGGTCGAGCAGGACGAGGTCGGGCGAGGCGACGATCGTGCGTTGGAGGGCCTCCGCTCCGGTCGCCGCGCACTCGACGCGATACCCGTGCACGGCCAGCGTCGCGCTCAGCGCGTCGCGCTCGGCAGGATCATCCTCGACGAGGAGGATGGAGTGCGCAGCGGTCGCTGACCCGGAGCGTGAACGCGACGGTCGTTCCGCTGCACGATCCGCCGTCACGGACAGCGATCGTACCGCCGTGGGCCTCGACGATCGCCTTGCAGACCGTCAACCCGAGGCCTGCCGACCGTGGCTGGTTGGTCGTCGACGGGCGGAACAGCGTGGCGCGCGCGGCGGGCGAGAACCCCGGCCCGTCATCGACGACCGAGACCTCGACGCGATCGCCGACGAGCTGCGCACGGACGGCGATCGCCGATCCGGGTGGCGCGTGGCGCAACGCGTTCTCGACGAGGTTGCTGACGACCTGGTCGATCTGCACCGCGTCCGCGAGCACCTCCGGGAGGTCCGCGGCGACATCGACGACGAGGGGGTGGGCACCGCCGCGGTCGAGGCGGGCGGTGCAGCGCCGCAGGATCGGCCCGATCGGCTCCGGCTCGAGCGACGGGACCAGCGATCCCGCGTCGACCCGGCTGACGCTGAGGAGGTTGCCGACGATCCGCTGCAGCCGGTCGCTCTCGTCGACGACACGGCCGAGGAGGAGGTCGCGGGTGTCCGGATCGAACCGGTCGGCACCGTCGCGGAGCTCGCTGGAGATCGTCCTGATCGTGGTCAACGGGCTGCGCAGATCGTGCGAGACGCCGCGCAGCAGCAGCGCCCGCCCCTCCACGAGCCGTTCGTCCGGTCGTCGCCGGCGCGGGCCCTTGAGCGTCCCTACGACCGAGGCGACGACGACGAACGTGATCAGCACGAACACGTCCTCGGACAGCGTGACCCGCATGCTGCCGAACGGCGGGAGGAACACCAGGGCGTACGCCACCGCGGCGACCACCGCGATCGGGACGGCCACGCGCCAGTCCGCGACGACGCTCGAACCGACGATCGGGATGAGCAGGAGCATCGCCGGGACGCTCGTCGGGATGTGGTCGCGCACCGCGATGGTGGCCGCGAGCACGAGTGCGACCCCGCCGAGCCCGACGGACGCTCCGACGAGCGACGACGGCAGGCGACGGGCGGGCATCGCCACATTGTGCCTCATCAGGGTGGATGCGAGCTTGCCGATGATCGCACGAGTTCACGCCAGCGTGGCGGAGACGAAACGAACAGGAAACAAACCAACGTCATTCTGTCGGTCTTCGACCCGCTGAATGGAGTTGCGAATGGATGCTGGAAGTCTCGCCTGGGTGCTGATCTCTGCCGCACTGGTGTTGTTCATGACGCCCGGACTCGCGTTCTTCTACGGCGGGATGGATCAAGGTCGCAACGTCCTGAACATGCTGATGATGAACTTCTACTGCGTGCTGGTCGTCCCCGTGGTGTGGGTGCTCGTCGGCTACTCGCTCGCGCAAGGCGGGTCCGGCAACTTCATCGGCAACTTCGATCACCTGTTCCTCAACGACATCCCGATCCTCGACGACAACGGCGGCAAGCTGGCCACCGTTGCGTTCCTCGGGATGTTCGCGGCGATCACGCCGGCGCTGATCTCCGGCGCGGTCGCCGACCGGATGAAGTTCTCGGCGTGGGCGCTGTTCGTGCCGCTGTGGTTGTTGCTCGTGTTCGTGCCCATCTTCAAGTGGGTCTACGGCGGATGGCTCGGTGATCGTGGTTCGCTCGACTTCGCCGGCGGCACTGCGATCCACGTCAACGCGGGAATCGCCGCCCTCGCCGCGGTGATGGTGCTCGGCAGGCGCAAGGGCTGGCCGAGCGAAGGACATCCGCCGCACTCGATGCCGCTCGTCATGATCGGCACGGGGATCCTGTGGTTCGGCTGGTTCGGGTTCAACGCCGGTTCGGCGCTGGCGGCGAACGGACAGGCCGCGCAGGCGTTCATGAACACGTTCCTCGCCGCAGCTGCGGCCGGCCTCGTCTGGATCGTGGTCGAGCGCTTCCGCGACGGACACGCCACCAACCTCGGCGCGGCGTCGGGGATCGTTGCCGGGCTCGTCGCGATCACGCCCGCGGCGGGCTTCGTGTCGGGTGTCGCGCCGCTCGTGATCGGCGGCATCGCCGGGCTGATCTGCTGCTACGCCGTCAAGCTGAAGCACCGCGCGGGGTACGACGACGCGCTCGACGTGGTCGGCGTCCACTTCGTCGGCGGCCTCGTCGGTTCGCTGCTGATCGGGTTCTTCGCCAACCCGAAGCACTTCGACGGCGCCTTCGACGCCGGCATCTTCTACGGCGGCGGCCTCGGCCTGCTCGCCGAGCAGGCCCTCGCCAACGTCGCCGCCATCGTCTGGTCCTTCTCGATCACGTTCGGGCTGATGGTGCTGCTCAAGCGGACGATCGGAGTCCGGGTGAGCGACCAGACGGAGGCCGAGGGCCTCGACATCGCCGAGCACGCCGAGACCGCGTACCACTGAGATCGGACCCCACATGAAACTGATCACCGCAATCATCAAGCCGTCCAAGGTCGAGGACGTGAAGGCCGCCCTCACCGCCGCAGGCGTGCACGGGATGACCGTGTCCGAGGTGCGCGGCTTCGGCCGCCAGGGAGGTCACACGGAGAACTACCGCGGCACGGAGTACCGGCTCGAGTTCGTGCCGAAGCTGATGGTCGAGGTCGTCGTCGACGAGGAACAGGCGTGGACCGTCATCGATGCGATCGTCGAGTCGGCGCGCACCGGCAAGATCGGCGACGGCAAGGTCTGGATGACGACCGTCGACGAGTTGATCCGCATCCGCACCGGGGAGCGCGGCGTCGAGGCGATGTGATCGCCGGCCGACGCGAGCGGTTCAGCGGTCGATCACGAACCCGCGGTTGCGCACCGACCGGATCACCACGTTGAGCCCGCTGAGGCGACGGCGCAAGCGATAGATCGCCGCGTCGATCGCGTCGCGCGACTGCGTGGCGCCGTTCCACACGCGGCGCTGCAGGTCACCGAAGGTGACCACCGAACCGCGGTGGTCGAGCAGCAGATCGAGGATCGCCGCCTCGCTCTGGCTCAG
>JAODBQ010000048.1 GCA_025464045.1 Ilumatobacteraceae bacterium | reverse complement strand
CGCGTTCTGCCACTTCGGATTGCGCTGGCGTTGCTCGATCCGTTCGACGCGGCTTGCCCCCACAGCGCCGATTGTACGCGCCCCGCCGCGCACGGATTGACCCGCCGGTCAAGCCCTGCTGGACTAGCGCGGTGGTGGACGAGACCAACCAGGGCGAGGCGAACCAGGCCGACCGGCACCACACCGACCAGGGCAACGAGCGCAAGCAGCAGCTGCTGCGCGCGGCGGAGGACCTGTTCGCGGCCCACGGGTACGCGCGCACCCGCATCGCCGACATCTGCGCCGCGGCCGGCGTCGCCAAGGGCTTGTTCTACTGGTACTTCCCGACGAAGGAGTCGCTGTTCGCCGAGCTCGTGCGCAGCATGCGCCAGCGCCTGCGCCGGGCCCAGGCGGCGGCGATGGATGCGGGTGCGGATCCGCTCACCCGCATCCGCCAAGGCACGGTGGCGAGCGTGCGGTTCATGGCCGAGCACCGCTCGTACTTCGCACTGCTCGACGTGGAGCGCAGCGACCACGCCGTCGCCTCGCTGCTGCGCGAGGGCAGCGACGTGTACGCCGAGGACGTCATCCGGCTCGTCACCGAGGCGCAGGCGCACGGGCTCGTCACCGACGGCGAGCCGCGCCTGCACGCGGTGGGGGTGATGGGTGCGGTCTCGTCGTTCAGCCACGCATGGCGCAACGGCGTGCTCGACGTGGACATCGAGGAGCTCGCCGTCGCCGTCGGCGATTGGGTGATCGGCGGCCTCAGCGCTCCGACAGCGGCGACGCGGTCGCCGGCGAACGGAGCCGAGCGAGCAGCGTCGGGTCCCGCCTGAGGATCACCCGCACGAACGCCTCGACGACCTGCGGCTCGAAGCGCTTGCCGCTGGCGTCGACGATGTACCGGATCGCCTCCTCCGCCGTCCACGCGCCCTTGTAGGTGCGCACGCTGACGAGCGCGTCGAACACGTCGGCGACGGTGACGATCCGACCGCTTATCGGGATGTCCGCACCGCGGAGGCCGTTCGGGTAGCCGGCGCCGTCCCACCGCTCGTGGTGGTTGAGTGCGATCTCCGCGGCGAGCTGGAGCAGCGGCGACTCGCTCCCGGAGAGGATCTCGTGGCCGACGGTGGTGTGGGTCTTGACGACCTCCATCTCCTCCGCCGTCAGCGGACCGGCCTTCAGCCGGATCGACTCGGGCACCGCGACCTTGCCGATGTCGTGCAGCCGTGCCGCCTTGGCCAGGCGCCGCGCCCACGCGCGGTCCTCGTCGAGCTCCAACGCGATCGCGCCGGCCAGCTCACCGACGCGCAGCGTGTGCCTGGTCGCCCCGGCCTCCGGGTGGTCGGCGAGGTCGGCGAGCTGTTGGAACGCCTCGACGTGGTACCGCTCGAGCTCACCCGTGCGACCCTCGACGAGCGCCTCCAGCTCACCCGTGCGCAGGCGCAGGATCTCGGCCTGGTGCCGCGCCGCGTCGGTGTCGTGGGCGATCTGCAACGTCTTGATCCGCAGGTCCGTGCCGCGGTTGAACAGCTCCTTGTTGACCTCGAAGCGGGCCTCCTGATGGGCGAGTGCCTCCTCGAAGCGGCCGAGCTTCTTGTACAGCTCGGCGAGCTCCTGGTGCGCCTGCAGGCTGGCTTCGGGCAGCGAGGCCTCGTTGGCCAGGAACACCGCTTGCTCGTAGCACACCGTGGCGGCCTCCGGCTCGCCCATCGCGATCAGGACCTTGGCGCGGGCGAGGCGCACCGCGATGGTCGACGACGGCGGGAGCTCGGCGTGACGGGCAGCACGCTCGGCGATGATCGCGTCGGCGTCGTCGACGCACACCGCGGCGCGGTCGAGCGCGCTGAGCGACGCGTACGCGCCGGCCAGCCGGGCGAGGATGTCGGGCACGTAGGCAGGGCCGTGCTCACGGGCGAGCTCCAGCGCGGACTCGCCGAGGCTCACCGCGAGCAGGTTCTCGTTGCGCTCGAAGCGCACCTTGGCCATGTTCGCCAGTGCGATCGCGTCCATGCCCGGACGATCGAGACCCTTGTTCGCGGTGAGCGCGGCCTCGTAGGTGACGATGGCCCGGTCGAGGTCGCCGAGGCTGTGGTAGATGACGGCGAGCGTGTTGAGCACGTTGCCCTCGTCGACCCGATGGTCCGTGGTGCGGTACAGCTCGAGGGCGCGCAGCGTGCTGGCCAGCGCCTCGCTGAAGTTGCCCGCGTTGTAGTGGATGATCCCGACGAGGTTGAGCGCCCACACCTCGACGACGGTCGCACCGCACTTGTGCGCGAGGTCGCGTGACTCCAACGCGATGCCGAACGCATCGTGTGGCTCACCGGCCGCGTACGAACCACCGGCCAGGCGGTAGAGCGCCTCCGCCTCGCCCGCTTCGTCGCGGTGAGCGCGTGCCAGGACGCGCGCCCGCTGGACCAGCGCACGCGCATGTGTCGGCTGCGAGTCCTCGAGGCGACGGGCATCGTCGAGGAGCGCGCGGACGGACGGGCCGTCGCTCCCGTCGATCAGTGATGCGGTCACCGACACTGGTCCGTCTCCTTGCGCGACGACGTTCGGCCGGGTCCGAGAACGTCCGTCGGGCGACAGCTTATGAGATGTCCACTCGCCTTGCGTCGAACGATGTGCGCGCAACGAAACACCGACATCCGCCAGCCGCCGAGGGCGATCGGGGACGTCCGGCCTGCGCGGCGCAGGCGCTCGTAGCCTGGAGCGGATGACCAGTCGGGCGGCACCGACACGACGCCGAGTGCCCGCACTGGCGCGACGCCACGTCGAGTCGTCCGCGCTCACCGCGCTGCTTCCCGCGCTGGCCGTGGCGCCCCTGTGGCTCGCTGCGCTGTTCCTGATCTGGCTCCCCGTCCACGTCGTGTGGCACGTGCCGTTCGGTTGGTTCGCGCTCGGCTACCTGCTCGCCGGCGTGGTCCTGTTCCTGCGCCCGGTGCAGGTCCGGCTCGTCGCCCCGCTGCTCGGCGCGCGCCGCCCGACTCGCAGTGAGCGGGCGCTGCTCGACACGTCCTGGCGCTCGGTGCTGCAGGCCAACCGCCTGCCCCGCGGTCGGTACGCGCTCGCGGTGCTGCCGGCCGACGACCTCAACGCGTTCGCCTGCGGCGGGCACCTCGTGATCGTCACCAGCTTCGCGATCGAGACGTTGCCGCGCGACGAGCTCGCCGGTGTCCTCGCGCACGAGCTGAGCCATCACCTCGGCTTCCACACCGTCGCGCTGACGATCGCCCAGTGGTTGAGCATGCCCGTCCTGCTGCTCGCACGCATCGGCTTCTTCCTGCAGAACGTGGCGACCGCCGCCACCGACACGTTCGCCCGCCAGTCGACGAGCCTCACCGCGCTCGGCCGGTTCCTCAGCGCCGTGCTGACGGTGGTGTCGTGGCCGTTCCTCGCCGGACTCGGCGCGAGCAACGCGATCGGCAACGTGGTCGGGCGCAACGCCGAGTTCCAGGCCGACCGGCGGGTCGTGGCGATGGGCTTCGGCAAGCCCTTGGCCAGCGCCCTGCGGCGTGTCGTGACGACCGCGACGCCGGCCGAGCAGACGTGGCGCGAGCGCCTCTCCACCAGCCATCCGCCGGCCCGCACCCGAGTGGCCCGGATCGAAGCCCTCCTCCGCCAACGCCGCCCCTGACCCGACGGCGGGGCGTGCCCGGCTCCGAACCGGCTCGTCCGGCCGTAGTGGTCATGATCCGACCGGGGAGTGCTCGGTCAGACGATGACCACTACGGCCGGACACCACACCACCACCCACACCGCACCACACCCACCCACACCAGCACCCACACCGCACCCACGCTCCCGACGGCCGGGCGGGCCCGGCTCCGAACCGGCGTCCGGGCGTAGTGGTCATGATCCGACCGGGGAGTGCTCGGCCGGATCATGACCAGTTCGGCGGAACGGCGGAAGCGGGGCGGAACGGCGGCGGCTGGGCGGAACGGCGGAGGCGGAGGGACACGGCGGGGAGACACGGTGGAGGGGGGCGGCGCCGGGCTGTGGAGCATGGGTTCGCACGGTCCGGCGCGGCGCGGGAGTCAGCGGGCGGCGATCGGCGCGACGGTGGCGTGGAGGAGGGTGATCAGGGCGGCGGGGGCGAGCTCCAGATCGAGGCCGCGACGGCCGCCGCTGACGAACACCGTCTCCCACAGCTCGCACGTCTCGTCGATCACGGTGCGCATCCGCTTGCGCTGGCCGAACGGGCTGATGCCACCGACGACGTACCCGGTGAGCCGCTCGGCGTCCTCCACCGGGCACATCTCCGCCCGCTTCGCGCCGGCCGCGGCAGCCAGTTCGCGCAGCGACAGCTGGCCGCTCACCGGAACGATCCCGACGACGGGTTCGGCGCCGGCACTGCCGTGGGCGACCGCGAGCAGCGTCTTGAACACCTGGTCCGGATCGACCCCGAGCGCCTCGGCCGCGGCCATCCCGTAGTTGCGCTCGCCGGGCTCGTGGTGGAACTCGTGGACGTCGAACGCGACGCCGGCCGCCGTCAGCGCCACGATCGCCGGTGTGCCACCGCGGGTCGGCCCGCGTCCACCAACCCGGCCTCCGCCGTGACCGGCACCGGGACCAGCACCGGGACCAGCGCGATGACTGTCGCCGCCAGCGCTTGCTGCCGAGGACCGATCCGCCACCTCCTCATCTTGCCCGGCCCGCCGGTTCAGGTGAGGCCGAGCTCGCCGAACTCCGCGGCCTGCCCGGCGTCCAGGCGCACCTGGACCTTCACCGGGAGGGCGTCGTTCGGCATCTCGAACGCGAGGAACCCGACGCGTGAGTCCCCCGGCTTGAGGTCCACCGTGCCGTCGAACCCCGGTCCCGCATCGGTCCCGAAGGCGGACGAGGAGAACTGCTCGCCGTCGGCGTCGATCAAGGCGACGGCGAAGTCCGGGAACTCGGTGTGCGCGGCGCCGCCGGCGTTGGTGAACGTGAACTGCACGGCGACGACCCGGGTGTCCGGGGTGCCGGAGGGGAAGTCCGAGACGGCATTGTCGACGAGTTGCATCGCGATCACCTGGATCGCCACACCGTCGTCGCCGTGCAGGGTGACCGGCGCGTTGAACGCCGTCGACGGCGCGATGACGGGCGGTCCTGCGGGAGGGGTCTGGCCGGGCTGGGTGAGGTCCCACTCGGCGCCCGAGCCCCCGAAGTTCAGCTTCCACTGCATGCTCGCCGGCACGCTCGTCTCGGGGACCTCCCACGTGATCCAACCGGAGCGCACGTCGCCGGGGAGCACCATCAGGAACGGCAAGCCCGGACCGATCGACGACGACACGAACGAGGGCTCGAACTGCTGGTTCGAACGGTCGATCAAGACGGCACCGAACGTGGCGAGGACGTCCAACGACCGGGTGCCGGTGTTGACCAGTCGCATCCTCACGGCCACGAGCTTGTCGCCGGCGTCGGGTGGAAGGAACGCGATCGGCGGCGCGTTGTCGACGACCTGGAGCACGGTCACCTCGACGCTGTCCGTGCCGTCGCGCACGGTTGCCTGGCCGCCGATCGGGAGCTCGCCGGCGGGCGGCGCCACGGTGGACCCCGGCGGATCGACAGCGGGCACACCGGTGGCGGGCACGCTCGGGTTCGACGCGGGAGTCGCGGTCGTCGTGGGAGCGCCCTGCGTGGTCGGCGGATCAGTGAGGTCGGGCAGTGTGAAACGTGTCGTCGGCTCGTCGTTCGACTGGCTCGTGGTGGTCCGGCGCGGCGCGGTGGTCGTCGTGCGGCGTGACGGCGTGGTGGCGTCGGTGCCCGCTGCCCGGGTGCCACCGCGATCCGTCTGCTCGACGTGGTCGCCGGTCGTGGTCGCCGCGTCGTCGCCACCGGACGTGACGACCAGCACCACCGCGACGATCACCGCCGCGATCGCCGTGACCCCGCCGATGTACCCGGCCGGCCGCCTCCACCACGGGGGCTTGCCCGGCGCCGCCACGGGCTGCACCGGCACCAAGGCCGCTCCCACAGGCACACCGAACTGCGGATGTCCACCGGGCGGAGGCAGCCCGATCCCCTGTGGCGTCGAGCCAGGGGATCCCGGCGAACCGGGCGAACGCGGCGAACCGGGCGGCGGCAGCGGCGTCCGGTCGCCCGGCGGCGGGAGGCTCGGGGGCGGCAGATCGCTCATCGCCGACGATCCTCCCACACGTCCGCAGCCCCGCCGAGGGGTGCGGCGGCGGTCCGCTCGCGATGGCCGGGTCAGTTGCCGATGTGACGCAGCTTGTCCGGGTTGACCATGATCCGCACGGTCCGGATCAGCGCGTCGCGCACCTCGACCACGAGCACCATGACAGCGATCCCGTCGCGCCACGCGACCATCCCGGACTCGCCGTTGACCGTGCGCACCTCCGGCGTCAGCCCGGCCGGCAGACGCTTCGCGAGGTTGGTGAGGAGCCGCGCGACGCGGTCGAAGCCGACCACAGGGTGACGGGCCGCGTGGACGAACGCGCCACCGTCGCTGACGACCACGACGTCGTCGGCGAGCACCCGGTGCAAACCGTCGAGATCGCCACCGAGGCACGCCGCGAGGAACGCCGCGACGAGCTCGGAGGTCCCCTCCGAACGACGCTCGACGGCGCCGGCCGCACGCCACGCGCGCCCGGCGCGCTCCTCGCGCACGCGCCGCCGGGCCCGCGAGACCGCCTGGCGAC
>JAODBQ010000043.1 GCA_025464045.1 Ilumatobacteraceae bacterium | reverse complement strand
GTGCACCGTGCACGCGCCGCACGACGACGTGTCGCACCCGACGTTCGTGCCGGTGAGGCCGAGCGTCTCGCGCACGTAGTGGACGAGCAGCGTTCGCGGCTCGACATCGTCGGTGTGGGCGGTGCCGTTGACGGTGACGCTGATCTGCACGTGGTCCCCCTTCGCTCGGAGTCGGGGCGTGCCGAACGGGCTCACCCCCTGATGGCCACATCATGCACCATCCGCGGCGATCTCGCAGAACGAGAGCGCACCGCTGCCTACGCGGTCACGCCGAACGTGGTCCGCACGAGCGCCGCGGTGTCCGCCAGGTGCTGATCGAACACCGGTGCGGGGTCCTTGCTCTCGGCCGATGCGCGGGTCCTGGCGAGGGCGTCGACGATGGCGGCACGTTGCTGCGACGTCACCCACGGCGCGTTCTCGAGCGCCTGCTGCGCGGAGGCGATCGTCTCGTCGATGGGCTTGAGCACGCCCTCGTCGAGCGAGTCGGTGCCGGCCAGCACGTTGGCGTACTCCACGTCGAGCCGCTCGAGACCGGTGGCGATGTTGCCCGCATCCAGTTGCACCGTGTCGACGCGATCGTTGACCGACGGCACCTGCTGGCGGCCGATCAGCAACCCCACGCCGAACGCGAGGATGCCGACGACGACCGCGGCGATGATCGCCCGCGTCCGCCGCTTGCTGACCGAGATGTACAGCGCCATCAGCGTTGCCTTCCGACGAGGTAGGTGACGTCATGACGTCCCTGGAACGGGTTCGACGCCGGGTCGATGGATGCCAGTTCGATCAAGCGACGGCCGTCGATGATCCACACGGTCGGGCGCAGCGTCACCGGACCGCGATAGCGGATGCTCTTCTCGAAGACGTCTGCCAACGTCGTGTCGCCGGCGCGCTCGCCCTCGACGTCGATGACCTGATCGCCGTAGCGGTCGAGCACGTCGATGCGCCGGCCATTGGTCACGATCCAGAACCGTCCCTGTGCTTCGATCTCCGCACCGGGTGGCGTGAGCGCCCGGATGGCGTCGTCGTCGAGCTCGTGGCGGCCGGGCAGCGCGCCGGCGAGCAGGCCGACCGCACCCGTCGCGACGGCGCGGACCGTGCTGCGTTCCGGCACCTCCTCGAAGCGCACTTCGACGGTGGCCGGGCTGGCACCGGCAGCGACGACCTCGGCTTCCACGTCGGCCATCATCGACTCGATCAGCGCCGCGTCGGCAGTGGCCGCGGTGCGCTCCCGTTCGGCGCGCAGCAGCGACAGCGCGTCGCCGATCGACGAGATCACCTCGGCGTGCTCGGGGATCACCAACGGCCAGCCGAGCATCGCGGCGGTGCGCCGCGCCAGCGCACCGGCACCACCGCCGACGCCGACGATCGACGGCGCCTCGAGCTTCGCCGATCGGGCGACGATCAGGGCGAGCTCGCACGCGGCCGCACCGGCTGCGTCGAGCATGTGCTCGGCGATGGTGCGCGCGTCGACCTTCATCTGCCGGGCGAGGAGCTCGAACGCGACCGTGGCCGCGTCGACGTCGCCGGCGCAGTAGTCGCCGGGTTCGACGACGCCGAGCAGGTTCGCGGCGCACGTGGTGGTGAGGGCGCAGCGCTCGCCCGACGCGGTGCGGAGGATCACGTAGTCGTCCGGATCGCCGGTCATCGCCGGACCGATCTCCACCGTGGCGTCGCGCAGCGTCTCGGTGCTCGTGAAGCACGCGTACTGCAGCCCGGCGATGTGCGCCGACCGCGGGCCGATGCCGTAGACCCGCCCGCGCCGCACGCGCAACATCGATCCACCGGCCACGCCGACGACGCGCACGTCCACGCTGCGCAACGCCGTGGCGTGCGACGCGACCCGCACGTACGACAGCGCCGGGCGACCGTTGCGGATCGCGGCGATGTTCGTGGACGTGCCGCCAACCTCGATCACGATCGCGTCCGTGACGCCCGTGTAGCGCAGCGCGCCGGCGACCGACGCCGACGGCCCGGAGTACAGCGTCCGCACCGGTGCGGCACTGAAGCCGGCGAGATCGGTGGCGCCGCCGTCGCTGCGCATCACCATCACCGGGGCGGTGATGCCTGCGGCGCGCACCCCGTCCGCGACGAACGACGCGGTGCTGACGGCGATCGGCAGGATCGATGCGTTGAGTGCCGCCGTCACGGTGCGCAGCTCCAAGCCGTAGAGGCCGCTCAGCTCGGTCGAGGTGCACGCCGGGAGGCCGACGCCACGGGCGAGCTCGGCGACAGCGGTCTCGTTGCTGTCGTCATCGGGGGAGAAGGCCTCGGCGATGCAGACGGCCGCGACGCCGGCTTCGATGAAGCCCTGCAGGGCCTTGGTGATCGCCGCCGCCGGCAGGCCGTCGGTGACATCGAAGAACGCGAGCCGGGCGCGCAGCTGCTTGCCGGGGGCCAGCTCGACGTTGCGCAGGCGGACGCGCTTCTCCACCCGGGCGAGGTCCGGGCGGCGGCCCATGCCGATCACGCCGACCTCTGCCGCGTCGCCCTCGAGCAGTGCGTTCACCGCCTGCGTGGTCGAGTGGGTGACGAGCTCGATGTGCTCGGCGCCGACCTCTGCGGCGAGCTTGGCGACGGCCTCCACGACGCCGGCCGCGACACCGCCGGCCGCGTTGTGCGTCGTCGGGACGACCGAGCTGGCGACGATCGCGCGCGTCGACAGCTCCACCGCGACGGCCTTGGTGAAGGTACCGCCGACGTCGACGCCGACACGGACGCTGGTCACGACGAGGCGGTGGCGAGCCGGCGTGACGGCCGGTTGGCCAGGCGCGGCTTGATCACGAACTGGAACACGGCACCGAACACGTAGATCAGCGCCAGCGCGCCCTGGGCGAGCAGCGACGGCCTGGTCGGCCACACGCCCGTCGCCTCGGCCAGGAAGATCGGCAGGCGCGGGCCGGAGGTGCGCCGGAACGTGATCACGTCCGCCGACTGCAACGTGTAGATCGCGTTGCCGAGGAACGCGATGGAGGTGATCATCACCATGACCACGGCGGTGTTCATGAACGTGCGCACCGGCAGCTTGCGACCGAGCTTGAAGACCACGTAGGCCACGCCGGCGAGCGCCACGCAGGCCAGCGCCACACCGAGCAGGATGTACCAGCCGAGCCCCTCGCCGAACGACATCAGCGACTGGTAGAAGAGCGCTGTCTCGAACCCCTCGCGGTAGACCGCGGTGAACCCGACGGCCATCAGCGAGGCGGTGCTCCCGACGGAGATCGCGCTCCACAACCGGGCGCGGACGAACTCCATCCACCGCTTGTGCTCGAGCCGCGCGATCAACCAGAACGAGACGTAGAACAGCACGGCCACGGCGACGAGCGCGGTGACGGCCTCGAGCACCTCCCGCCCGATCGGCAGCAGGCCGAAGATCGTCGGCATCAGCAGCACCGTGAGCACCGTGGCGACGGCGGCGAGTCCGACGCCCATGAGCACCGGCTTGATGAACTGTGGACTGCGCGCCGCTTCGAGGTACCCGAGCAGCACCGACAGCAGCAGCACGATCTCGAACCCCTCGCGGAACAGGATCAGGAACGACTGCCCGGCGACGAGCGCGGGCGCGCCGACGCCCGCGTCGGTGAGCGCCCGCTCGGCCTTGTCGAGGAGGTTGCGCAAGGTGATGATCTCGTCGCGGATGACGTCGACGGGCTTGCCGTCGCCGATCGCGGTGCGGATCGTGGCGAACTGGAACTCCGTCGTGATCGTGAGGTCGTTGTCGGCCACGCGCAGCGGTGTCTCGACGAGCTCGAAGTGCGACAGGTAGCCGTCCTTGGCCTTGGTCAGCGCCTCCTGTGCGTTGCCGCTCTTCAGCAGCGCGAGCGTCTCGTCGACCGACTGGCGGGTGGTGTCGAGCTGCTTGATCGCATCGCCGCGCGACACCCCGCCGGCCGCCGAGGCCGTGCCGGGCGCACCGATGACGAGCGCCGCGCCGAGGGCGAGGACGATCAGGAGCAGCAGGCGGCGGACCATTCGGCTCACCGCTCGTCCGCCGCGGACTGCATCCCGGCTGCATCGGCTCGCGTCGAGGCCTGCGCGACCGCACGCACCGAGCGGTGCGGCGGCGAGGAGCACCGCGGCGAACGAACCGCCGAGCCGTCGAGCCGTCGAGCCGTCATGGTGGCGACTCTACAGGAGGTTGTTAGGGCTGCCTAATCACGTCGGCCGGCAGCGTCTGGTCGAGCGCACCCACCGCCCCGCCGCCGCGCGGGCTGGTCCGGTCGGGTCCCAGCGGGTACTTTCGGGCGATGCAACCTGCTGCGTCCGGGTCGCCGACGACGTGGGCGGAGCCGAGCCGAAGCTCAGGAGGTGGCTGATGGCCACGACCACACGAATCCTCACGGGGACGCCTCGCGCGTCGTTCACCGACGCCAAGGCCGGCGGCGCGCTCGAGGCGGCCCGTCTGGTCGAGCCGTCCGTCCTGATCGACCTGGTGGCGGAGTCCGGGCTGCGTGGCCGTGGGGGTGCCGGCTTCCCCACCGGGCGCAAGTGGCGCACGGTGGCGTCCTACGCCTCGCCGACGAACCCGACGCCGGTCGTGGTCAACGCCGCCGAGGGTGAGCCGGGCACGTTCAAGGACCGGGCCATCCTCAACGAGAACCCGTACCTGGTCCTCGAGGGCGCATTGATCGCTGCCCGGGCGGTCGGGGCCGTTGAGGTGATCGTCGCAATGAAGGCGGCGTTCAGCAACGAACGTGCGCGGATGACCGCGGCGATCGCCGAGGTCGAGGGCGCGGGCTGGCTCGACGGGGTCAGCGTCCGCATCGCCGTCGGTCCGAGCGAGTACCTGTTCGGCGAGGAGACCGCGCTGCTCGAGGTGGTGGAGGGGCGCCGGCCGTTCCCGCGCGTGTCGCCGCCGTTCCGGCGCGGACTCGACCCGGCGCGCCGGGACACGGAGCACTCCGCGTCGGGCGCGCCGTTCGCGGAGGAGGGCGGCGGTTGGTTCGCGCCGGCGCTGGTCGACAACGTCGAGACGATCGCCAACCTGCCCGGCATCGTGCTCAACGGCGCCGCGTGGTTCCGGGCCAACGGCACGGAGCAGTCGCCCGGCACCATCGTCTGCACGATCACCGGCAGCACGACCCGCCACGGCGTCGGCGAGTTCGCGATGGGCACGCCGCTGCGCGAGGTCGTCGAGGCACTCGGTGGCGGGTTGGAGGAGGGTCGCTCGGTCGCCGCGGTGCTGTGCGGGGTGTCCGGCCCGCCGGTCCCGGCCGAGTTGCTCGACCTGCCGTTGACGTACGAGGACTTCGCCGCGGCAGGGCTCGGGTTGGGTTCGGCCAGCTTCATCGTCGTCGACGATCAGGTCCCGCTCCGCCGTCTCTCCCAGTCGGCCGTCCACTTCCTGGCGATCGAGTCGTGCGGGCAGTGCGAGCCGTGCAAGCGCGACGCGCTGGCGCTCGACGACCTGCTCGGCGACGATCCGGTGAACCGGGACGCGGTCGCGTCGCGCCTGTCGACGGTGAACCAAGGTGCGCGCTGCGCGCTCGCCGGTCAGACCGAGCGCGTCGTCGGTGCGCTCGTCGACCTCGCCGCCCGGCAGACCGCCGCGGGGGCTTGGGACGAGGAGACGATGTCGATCGCCCCGCTCGTCGAGATCGAGGGCGGACGCGCCGTGCTCGACCTCGGTTGGCTGCGCAAGCGGCCCGACTGGAGCTTCCCCGAGGACGGCGAGGAGAGCGGCGCGTGGCCGGCGCAGCACCTGGCCAACCAGCCGGTGGACATCCGTCCGCCGCACACGCCCGAGGTCGGCACCGCCGACGATGCCGAGCGCCCCACCACCGGCATCGATCCGGCGTTCGAGCCGTTGCTCGAGTCGCATCGGGTGCTCGCCCGACGTCTGGCCGCGCTGCGCGCCGCGCCGGCGGCGGAGCGGGCGACCGCGATCGAGGCGTTGCGAGCCGAGCTCGAGGCGCATCGGCGGGTGACGGATCGGTTCCTGTACCCGATGGTCGGCCGCATCCGCCCTGCCGACGGCGAGGAGCTCACTCGCTTCCCGGAGCGCCACGAGCAGAACGCA
>JAODBQ010000040.1 GCA_025464045.1 Ilumatobacteraceae bacterium | reverse complement strand
GGTCGGAAAAATGAAGAACCCCCCGGCCGGTTCGGCGGGGGGCGTGGGCAAGCGCGGAGGACGCGGCGCTTGCCCTACATAAGCAGAAGGAGGGTGGCGGTGCGGCTCATCGTCGGCCAGTCTGCCGACTCGCGGCTCCGCTGTCAACCTGTCAGCGGACGAGGAAGTTCGTGAACTGCCACGGGTCGGTCGTGTCGACGCCGGCGGCTTCGTCGCCGAAGTCGGCGAACAGGTCACGGCGGCTGGACACCGGATCCCAGTCGCTCGGCCCGGAGTGCATCGTGCCGAGGTACCTGCCGGCGACGCCGAGGATGTCCCGCCACGGCAGCTCGTCGGGCACGCGCACGCCCTCCGCGGGGTGGTCGAGCATCCACGACAGGGCGGCGATGATCGAGCCGGCCACCTGCAACGTCGTCGCGTTCTGGCTGGGGATCACCGCCCGTGCCTCCTCGATCGACAGCATCGAGCCGGTCCACCACGAGCGGTACGGGTGGCCCATCAGCAGCACACCGAGCTCGTCGCGCCCGCTGATGATCTCGTCGTTGAGGATCCGCTGCACCGGCTGCATCTCCCAGCCGCGCATCCGCAGCTCGAGCACGCTGTTGATCGCCGCGTCGGACGGGTGGTACGCGTAGTGCACGGTCGGGCGATAGATCGCAGCACCGTCCGCCCCGTCCACCGTGAGGTGCTCGCACATCGTGAACGCTTCGCCGTGGCGGATGACCATGCCCCGGATCTCGCCGGCGGGCACCCAGCTGCGCACCCACGTCTCCATGCCCGGGCGGGCGATGCAGATCTGGTTGCACGGCCCCTCGCCACTGTGCACGAACGCGTTCGCCGGCAGGCGCCGCTCGTGCGTGCCCCAACCGAGCTCGGCCGGGGCGACGCCTTCCTCGTAGAAGCCCTCCACCGACCAGGTGTTGACGAACTCGTTCGTCGCCTTCGGCACGCTCGAGATCTGCGTGTCGCGCTCGGCGATGTGGATCACCTTCGTGCCCGTGAGCATCGCCAGCTGGTTGTGCGCGCCGTCGGCCAACGCCGCCTCGATCGCGCCGAGGTTCCCGCCGGCGAGGCCGTCGACGAGCATCTTCGCGGCGATCTCCTCGAGGGCCTGCTTGACGAAGTGGCTGACGAGTCCGGGATTGGCGCCGTGCTCGATGATCGCGGTGGCGCCCCGGTTGTCGGGCCACGCGGCCTTCATCCGTCGCAACGCCATGTGGCGCACGTAGAGCGTGCGATCGAGCGGCGGCGTCGCCGTCATCTCGTCGTAGGGGTCCCACAGCTCGACGCTCGTGTTCAGGTAGCGCACGCCATGGTCCCGGCACCACTGGAGGATCGTCGGATTGTCGATGTTCCACGCGAGGTCGACGAGCAGATCGCCCTCGCCGACGCGCGCGGACAGGAACTCGTCGATGTTCTCCTGGGTCAGCCGGTCGGTCTCGTAGCTGACCCCGGCTGCGATCGCGTCGGCGATGCGGGCGCGGTTGTCGACGTAGTCGACGACGGTGACCTGAGCCGGCCGGATCGGCAGATCACGGATCAGCAACGGCACGGTGCACTGGGAAACCGAACCGCACCCGAGGACGAGGACGCGTGCTGGCAGCACCCTCATGAACGATCGGCAACGGTCGCCGCGAGCTCGGCCCACTGACGGTCGAGGTCGGCCGCCTGCGCCGCCGCGTACAGGCTCTGCCAGTCGTAGGCGACACCCTTGCGGCCGTGAGCGATGCTGCCGTCGTGCTGGTTCATGGTGTCGCCTCCCTCGGTCGAGCCGTGGCCCGAACGGCCCGCCCGGTGTCGGGCCTGCTTCGAGCGGGCGCAACCTAACGACGGCGGTGCCGGCCCGCTACTGGCTGACCCATCAAACAAATGCCCTGATCGATCGGTCAGCGAGCGTGACAGCATCTGCCGATGGACCCGTGGCCGGAGCGCACCGAGACCGAGCGCCTGGTCCTGCGCTGCTGGACCGTCGACGACGCGGCGGCGCTCAGCGCGGCGATCGGGGAGAGCCTCGAACACCTTCGTCCGTGGATGCCGTGGGCGTCGGGGGACGCGCCGCCGTCGGTGGCCAGCCAGGTGGAGCTGATCACCGGCTGGGACGCGCAGCGGCGCGACGGCGGCGACCTGACCCTCGGCGTCTTCGCCGGTGACGGCGTCGTCGGCGGCACCGGCCTGCACCGCCGGGTCGGCCCGGGCGGCCTCGAGATCGGCTACTGGATCCACGTCGACCACGTGCGCAACGGGTACGCGACCGAGGTCTCCGCCGGGCTGACCGACCTCGCGTTCACGATCGACGGGATCGACCGGGTGGAGATCCACCACGACGCGGCGAACGTCCCGAGCGGCCGGGTGCCAGCGCGTCTCGGCTACCGGCGGATCGCCGACGTCGCGCACCCGCCGGAGGCGCCTGCCGAGACCGGCGTGCGGTGGTGCTGGCGGATCCGCCGCGAGGAGTGGGTGCCCGGTCAGTTCACGTTGCGTTGGAGCCCGGCCCAGTAGGGCTCGCGCAACTTGAACTTCTGCAGCTTGCCGGTGGCCGTGCGCGCCAGCGTGTCGCGGAGCTCGACCTTCTTCGGGCACTTGTAGCCGGCGAGCTTCGTCCGGGTATGGGCGATGATGTCGGCCTCGGTGAGCGTCGAGCCGGCAGTGAGCACGACGAGCGCGGTGACGAGCTCGCCCCACTTCTCGTCGGGGATGCCGATCACCGCCACCTCGGCGACTTCGGGATGGCTGAAGATCGCGTCCTCGACCTCGATCGAGCTGACGTTCTCACCTCCGGAGATGATCACGTCCTTGCGTCGATCGCTGATCGTCACATAGCAGTCCTCGTCGATGAACCCGCCGTCGCCGGTGTGGAACCAGTCCGGCCCGTCCGGGTCGTCGCTCGCCGGATGGATCGCGTCGGCGGTCGCGTCGGGTTGATCCCAGTAGCCGGCCATGACGTGGTTGCCGCGCACGATGACCTCGCCGTCGGGTGAGATGCGCGCCTCCACGCCGATCGTCGGACCACCGGCGCGGCTCAACTTGACCGCCTTCTCCGCAGGGGCGAGGCGATCGAACTCGGCGCGGTTGCGGTTCATCGTCAGCAACGGCGTCGTCTCGGTCAGCCCGTAGATCTGGATGAACTCCCAGCCGAGCTCGCTCTCGATCCGCTCGATCGTCTTCGTCGGCGGCGGAGCACCGGCAAGCACGATCCGGGTGCGGTCGCGTCCGGGGATCGGACCGTCCCACATCGGCGCGGCATCGACGATCGCGTTGGCCACCGCAGGCGCGGCGCACATCACCGTCACCCCGTGCTCCTCCACCCGGCGCAGGATCTCGGTCCCGTCGATCTTGCGGATGATGACGTGCTTCGCGCCGATCCCGGTCGCCGCGTACAGCACGCCCCAGCCGTTGCAGTGGAACTGGGGGAGCGTGTGCAGGTACACGTCGCGATCGTTCAGGCCGAGGTGCCAGCCGAACGTCGTCGCGTTGAGCCAGATGTTGCGGTGCGTGAGCTGCACGCCCTTCGGCCGAGCCGTGGTGCCGCTCGTGTAGTTGATCGTCGCCGTGGCGTTCTCGTCGGCCACCCACGGCACCGGATCGGCATGCTCGAGCGGCGCGTCGTTCTCGGCGCCGATGACGAACCGGAACTCGCACGGCACGTCGCGCAGCGCGTCCTCCAGCTCCGGGTCGATGCACAACACCCGCGCGCCCGAGTGCTCGACGATGTAGCGGACCTCCTCCGCGGCGAGTCGGAAGTTGATCGGCACGAGCACCCGACCCGAGCCGCTGACACCGAACAGCGCGGTGAGCAGCCGGGCCGAGTTGTGGCTGACGATCGCCACCCGCTCGCCGACCCCGATCCCCAACGCATCCAGCGCGGCGGCCTGGGCACGGCCACGGCGGGCCATCTCTGCGTACGTGACCTCGCCCCACGACTCGGCCGGCTGATCGGGCTCGTCGACGATGCCGATCCGGTGCGGGTAGAGCAGCTCGGCGCGACGGAGGAAGTCGTTGACGGTGAGCGCAACCTTCATGTCCGCATCATTGCCGACGAGCGCGACCGTGCCGACGTCGAGCCGGTGTCGGCCCGCCGGTCGGGGGCGCCGGACGGCCCGGTCGGCGGCGGCGGCGCACCTTCCAGGGAAAACAGGTCCGTGATCAGTAGTCTGGCACCTTGACATGCCTGAAAACACACGCCCACCGGGCGCGATCCGACGCCGGCGTCGCCCGCCCCTCCCGGCGGCCGAACGGCGCCCCGCTCCCGAACCGGCTCCTTCGTTGAGCCTCGCGGAGTACATCCCCACCGGGTTCGCCGAGCTCGGTGTTCCGCCGGAAGTCGATCTCGGCCTCTCCGCCGCCGGGTTCACGACACCGTTCGCGATCCAGACCAAGGCGATCCCCGTCGCCCTCACCGGCCAGGACGTCTGCGGGCGGGCCCGCACCGGTTCGGGCAAGACGCTCGCGTTCGGTGTCCCGATGCTCGCCCGCCTGCTCGGCACCGGCGAGCCGCGGCGCCCCCGTGCGCTGGTGCTGGTGCCCACCCGCGAGCTCGCGCTGCAGGTGTCCGAGGTGCTCG
>JAODBQ010000699.1 GCA_025464045.1 Ilumatobacteraceae bacterium | reverse complement strand
CAGCCATCTGGACTCCCTGGAGGCGCTTCGCAGCCGAGGCGTTCTCGGACGAAATCGGGCGGTGGGAGGCTAACGGCAGAACCCGTCCGACCGCTACCGTCGCGGCGGATCAGCGTCGAGCAGTCCTCGCCCGAGCGTCAGCCCGGGGCGTCGAGCTGGGCCCGCAGCTCGCTCAACGCATCCCAGCGAGGGTCGGCGCGATCGGGCTCGCAGGTGCAGACGACGGTGTTGCGGTCGACGCCGCAGACGGGGCACAGACCGGCGCAGTCGTCGCGGCACAGCGGCGTCGCGGGCGCGTCGAGCAGGACGATCTCGCGCACCATCTGGCGCAGATCCAGCTGGTCGCCGACGATCTCGAACGCCTCCGGGTCGGTGAGGACCAGCTGATACAGCTCCTGGACGTCGCTCTCGGCGATGCCGGCAGCCGGTTCCAGGCAGCGCCGGCAGGTGCCGACCCACGGCGCGCGCACGACGCCGTCGATGACGATGCCGTCGGTGAGCGACTCCAGCCGCAGCCGGACGTCCACCTCGGCGTCGGCCTCGAGGCGCGGATCGTCCTCGATCCCGAGCTCGCCGACGGTGGTCTGCAGCTCGACGAGCCGTTCGGACCCGGGCCGGCGGAGGAGCTCAGCGGCGTTGATCAGCAGCGGGCTGGACATGACGTCCAGGCTACGGACCGGTCAGCGATCCTGGTCGAAGAAGCCCTTGGTGGGATCGTCGTCCGGCCCCTCGTCGGCGGCATCGCGCGCACTGCCGATGGCCAGGCGTGATCGCCCGGCGGCGACCGTCTTCTGCAGCTTGTCCAGGAGGATCTCGAAGCTGCCGAGGCGCTGGTCGAGGAAGTCCTCGGTCTCGTGCCGCAGCCGCCGGGCATCGCTGTCGGCGGCGTCGCTGATCTGGCGGGCGCGCGCCTCGGCTGCCCGCACGACCTCCGTGCGTTGGACCATCCGCTCCGCCTGGACCCGGGCGGCCTCGAGCAGCTCGTCCGCCTCGCGCCGGGTCTTGGAGACGAACTCCTGACGCTCCTTGATCATCCAGCGCGCCTGGCGCATCTCCCCCGGGAGCCGGGCGAGCACGTCCTCGAGCCGGACGATGACGTCTTCGCGATCGATGCGCGGCGACGAGGACAGCGGCATCGTCGGTGCCGTGGCGATCAGGTCGATGACGTCGCGCAGCAACGCCTCGGCGTCGCCGACGTAGCCGTTGTTGGCACGGACGTACGCGTCCGAGTCGTCGATCTCCTCCTCGTCGTACTCGAACTCGTCGTCGTTGCTCATGGCTCTCGGGAAGGATCGGTGTTGCCGGCAGGCGGGAACAGGCGGGCGAGCTGGGCGGCAACGGGGGTCGGGACCAGCGCGGTGACATCGCCACCGTACTTCGCGATCTCGCGGATGAAACGGCTGCTGATGAACGACAACGCCGGCGAGCACGGCATGAACACCGTGCGGAAGCCACTGACGTCGTGGTTCGTCTGCGCCATCTGCTGCTCGACCTCGAAGTCCCCGCTCGTGCGCAGGCCCTTGACGATGAAGCGCACGTTGGCGTCCCGCGCCGCGTGCACCGCGAGCCCCGGGAACGCGCGCACGGTGACGGTGGGCAGGTGGGCGACGCTCTCGGCGATCATCGCCAGGCGCCGCTCGAGATCGAACATCCCGCTCGGCTTGGTGGGGTTGTGCATCGTCGCCACGACGACCGAACCGAACAGCTCGACCGCCTGTTCGACGACGTCGAGGTGGCCGTTGTGGAACGGGTCGAAGCTTCCGGGGTAGATCGCCGCTGCAGCGTGCTGGGTCATGCGGGCGGTGACGCTACTCGTTCCAAAACCGTGACCCACGTGCGGCCGTACCGACGCGAGCGAAGGATGTCCCATCCAGGTGGCGCGGCGACCTCGGCACCGGCCTCCGCGACCACCAGACCGGCATCGAGGACACCGAGGAGGCGGGCCCACGCCTCGAACGAGTACGGCGGGTCGACGAACGCCAGATCGACGCCGCGCACCGATGGCACCCAGGCGAGCACGTCGCTCGTGACGACCGTCGCCCGGTCGTCGAGGTGCAGTGCGGTGATGTTGGCGCGCAGCGAACGCAGCGCCTCACGGTCGCGCTCGACGAACGTGCAACGCGCCGCACCGCGCGACAGCGCCTCGATGCCCAGCGCGCCCGAACCGGCGTACAGGTCGACGACCACCGCCCCGTCGATCACCCCGCTGTGCGTCAGCGAGTTGAACACGGCCTGGCGGACCTTGTCCGTGGTCGGTCGTGTGGTGGTCCCGTCCGGGGTGACCAGCCTGCGCCCACCCAGCTCACCCGAGATCACCCGCATGGACGGCAGACTACGGGCGTGCTGGAGCCGGAACCGACCATCGTCTGCATCGATTGCGGCGGCACCTGCCACCTGCTCACCCACCCCCCGGAAGACGGCGCGTGGGAGCCGGGCGACATCGTTGCCTACCGCTGCCAGGACTGCCGTGACCGCTGGGACCTCGTCCTGCCCGACGAGGACGGGGACGACGAGTAGCGCCTCGGGGTCAGCCCGAGGCCACCACGGTCGTGCCGCCCTGGCAGGGCACGCCCTGCTCGGGCGTCTGCGGGCCGACCTCGAAGTAGGCCACGAACTGCTGGAGGCGCGGGTCGCTGACCGAGTCGAGGTACAGCTGCTTGCCCCACGCAGTGGCGACGACGTTGGCCGGCAGCCCCGGATAGGGCGAGATCAGCAGGTAGCCCTTGCCCGGCTCCATCGCCTTCAGCACGGCGACCTGATCGGCCGGCAGATCCGGCCGGTAGGTGATCCACACCGCGCCGTGCTCCATCGAGTGCACCCCGTGCTCGTTGAGGATCGGCTGGTCGTAGAACCTGCAGGTCTGCCAGACGGGGTTGTGCGGTCCGCCGACGGGCGGCGTCTGCGGGTAGTCGACCTTCGTGTCGACGTGGTTGCGGGCCAGTCCGGTGTAGGTCGTGGTGCCCGCCGGCGCCGCGGCCGGGAGCGTCGATCCCGATGCTCGACCGGCGGCGGCCGTCGTGACGGGCGAGGCCTTCTTGTCGGACCCGCAGGCCGCGAGCAGGAGCGGGATGCAGAGGAAGAAGGCGGCGGCTCGGCGCATGGGCGCTCATTGTGGCCCGCTGCTCAGCCAACTCCGCGTCGGGTCGGCACGACGCCGGGATGGATCCTGCTCATCTCTGGGCAGGATCGGTGCCTGCGTCGGCTGGTGAGCTCGAGGAGTCGGCGGCCAGCTGCGCGATCAGCACGAGGCCGTCGTAGACGTCGGTGAACCGGGTGGTGAGCGGCGAGCAGCCGATCCGGATCACGTCGGGCTCACGGAAGTCGGTGATCACACAGCGCGCCGCGAGCGCTGGCACCAGCGTCCGTGCATCGTCGTGGACCACGGCCACATGCCCGCCGCGACGCGCCGGGTCGCGGGGCGTGGACGTGGCCAGCCCGAGCTCGTCGCACAACCGCAGGGCGAAGGCGGTGAGCGCGTCGGCCTTCGCGGAGATCTCCAGGATGCCCGCCCGGGCGGACAGGGCGATGCCCTCGTCCGCCGCGGTGAGGGCCAGGATCGACGGCGTCCCGAGCAGCAGCCGTCCGATGTCGGGGCGCGGCGCGAACGTCGGGCCCATCGCGAACTGGTCGACGTGCGCGAACCAGCCCCAGATGGGTTGGCGCAGGTGCGGTTGCAACGCGGCGGCGACGTAGCTCCACCCCGGCGCGCCGGGGCCACCGTTGAGGAACTTGTAGCTGCACCCGACGGCGAGCTCGGCCCCGGCCGCGCCGAGATCGACCGCGAGCACCCCCGCGGCGTGCGCGAGGTCCCAGACGACGAGCGCACCGGCAGCGCGGGCCCGGGCGGTCTCTGCCGCGACGTCCACGACCGCCGCAGTGCGGTAGTCGACGACGGAACGCACGACGACGGCGACATCGCCGAGCTCGACGAAGCCGTCGCGCACCGTGCGTCCGGTTGCGTCGGCGATGCCCTGCACCACGTAGCGGTCCGTCGGGAACTCGCCGGCATCGATGGCGATGACGGTGCGGTCGGTTCGCAGCGCCAGGGCAGCGTGCACGAGCTGGTAGAGGTTGACGGTCGTCGAGTCGTGCACCACGACCTCGCCCGGCGCGGCGCCGATCAGGGGTGCGAGGCGGTCCCCGACGCGCTGGGGCATGTCCAGCCATCGGTCCCACGAGCCGATCAACCCGCTGGCCCACTCCCCGGTCACCACCTCGTGGATGCGGGTGACGGTCCGCGCCGGCGTCATGCCCAGCGAGTTGCCGTCCAGGTAGATCACGGCAGGGTCGGTGACGAGGAACTCGTCGCGGAACGAGGCCAGCGGATCGGCGCGATCGAGGGCGATCGCATCGATGCGGCTGGTCACGCCCGAACCGTAGATGACACAGTGATGACCATGGATTTCACGTGGACGCCGGAGCAGGACGAGTTGCGCGAGCGGGCCCGCAAGATCGCCGCGGAAGGGGTCGCCGCGTTCGGACGGCACAACGACTCGTGGATCAACGGCTTCTCCAAGGACTTCGCCAAGGTGATGGCCGAGAACGGATGGATCGGGCTCACCTGGCCGACAGCGTTCGGTGGTGGCGGACGCCCGCCGATCGAGCGCCTGATCGTGGCCGAGGAGATGATCGTGGCCGGCGCGCCCATCGCCGCGATGTGGTTCGCCGACCGGCAGATGGGCCCGACGCTGATCGCCTACGGCCGGCCGGACCAGCAGGCCGAGTTCCTCCCGCGAATCCTCTCCGGCGACACGACGTGGTGCATCGGCATGAGCGAGCCGGACGCCGGCAGCGACCTCGCCTCGCTGAAGACCGCCGCCGTCCGCGACGGCGGCGACTGGGTGATCAACGGGCAGAAGATCTGGACGAGCTTCGCCGAGGTCGCCGACTACTGCTACCTGATCTGCCGCACGACAACAGACGGGCCTCCGCATGCCGGGATCAGCGAGATCGTCTTGCCGATGGACACCCCTGGCATCGAGGTCCGCCCGATCAAGGACATGACGACCAACCGGCACTTCGGCGAGGTGTTCTTCACAGACGTACGGGTCCCGGCCGCGAACCTCGTCGGCACCGAAGGCT
>JAODBQ010000638.1 GCA_025464045.1 Ilumatobacteraceae bacterium | reverse complement strand
GTCGGCGTCGTGGCTCTGATAGGCGATCGCGACGAAGCGGACCTCGTCCGCGGGGTAGGTGTCGACGGCGCGGTTGAGCATCGTGTGCTCGCCGAGGCACGGGACGCACCACGGCGCCCAGAAGTTGATCACGGTGATGACGCCGGGCGAGGCCAGGCGCACCGCGTCGGCGCCTTCCAACTGCGGCAGCGCGAGCTCGGGGACCGGCTTGCCGAGCAGCTCCGAATCGGCCAGCGACGTGCCCCGTCCGAGGATCACGAAGGCCGCCCAGGCCAGTGCTGCGACGACCGCGACGACACCGGCGGTGACGATGATCCGTCGACGTCTCACGGCGCTGCGGTGGTGGTCACCGTGTCGGTCGTCGCCGCGACGGTCGTCGTCGGCACGCCTCCCGACGCGCCGCTTGGGAGGTCGGCCGGCGTGAGCGTGGCGTCCGGCGGCGCGGCAACCGTCGTGCCCGTCGCGAGCGCGGCCTGCACGTCGGATTGCAGCGCCACCACGTGGATGCGCTGGTCAGCGGTCAGTTCGGTCGCGAGCAACTGGTCGACGGCCTGCTTCGCCGTCGCCGGATCGTGCAGGCCGGTGAGCTCGACGCGCGCCAGGAAGTACATCGCGTCGCGGTCGTCCGGGCTGAGCGTGAGCGCGGCGCGCAGGTACTGCGCACCGCTCGCCGGCGCGCCCTTCAGCGCCGTGACCCAGCCGTGCAACCGCAACGCCTTCTCGTACTCCTGATCGGTGGCCGGGGAGTTGATCGCCGTCGAGGTGTGCCCGTAGGCCTTGTCGATCTCGCCCTCGTCGAGGTAGCGCTGGACGAGCGCCAGCCGCATCCCGACGACGTTCGGGGTCTTGGCGATCTGCGCCTCCATCTGCTCGTCGGTGACCGCGGCGAGATCGACGGTGGAGACAGGGCTGCTGCCGGCGACCGGCGCCGCGCCGAGCGCAGCGGTGCTGCGCGGGGCGCGATCGAGCGCGCCGGCCACGACGAGCACGACCGTGCTGGCGAGCCCGAGCGTCGCCGCGCTGACCACCATCACCCGCCGCCGGCGCGACGGTTCGAGGCGGCTGACGAGCGCGATCGCCCCGCCGGTGATCGCCAGCAGCGGAATGGCCCACAGCAGCAACGTGCTGCCCGAGCGCGGCGGATCGAGCAGGATCCAGTTGCCGTAGCGCTGCACGAAGAACGCTTCGACCTGCGCGTTGCTCTGCCCGGCGGCGACCTGCTGGCGCACCAGGGCGGTGATCTCCTGCGCGCTCTGCGACGGCGACTCGGCGACCGACTCGCCCTGGCAGACGGGGCAGCGCAGGCGGTTGGTGATCTCGCGCACCCGGTCGCGCGGTCCGCTGCCGTCGACGCCGGCAACGATGCCCCACATCACCACGGCGGCGAGCACGATCGTCAACAGCGTCGGCACGGCACCACGCCAGCGGCGGGGGGTGGCGGCGCGCACGGTCGTCACGCGAGCACCTCCTCGCCGGCGAGTGCGTCGGCGACGACCGAGCGCTCGGCCCGTCGTCGGACGAGGCGCAGCACGAGGCTGAGCGCGCCGCCGGCCGCGGCAGTGAGTCCCCCGACCCAGATCAGCGAGAGCCACGGGTAGCGGTACACGTGCAGCACCGCGCCGTTGTCGTCGAGCGACAGCAACGACAGGTACGCATCGTCGCCCGAGCTGGTGGTCCACACCGAGGGCTCGCCGATCGGCTGCACCTGGTTCGGGTACTGGTGGAACTCCGGTCGCATGTCCCGCGACGAACCGTCGCGCGAGACGTGGAACAGCGCACCGCGAGCGGTGTACGCGGCTTCGGCGCGCGCCGTCGGGTGCACGTAGGTGATCGTGAACCCGGACGCCGACGTCGTGTCGCCGGGTGCGAGCGTCACCGTGGAGCGCTGCGCGAGGTTCGATGACGCGGTGATGCCGAGCGCGACGATCGCGAAGCCGACGTGGGCGAGCTGACCACCCCAGAACCCCGGTCGGGCGCGCAGCGCACCGCCGACCGCGCGCCGGACCCCGCGGTGGTCGGTGCGCGCCCGAACCGCCACGACGAGCTCGCGCCCGGCCGTCGCCGCGACCGTGCCGACGAGCACGACGACAGCGATCACGTACGGGGCGCGCAACCCGGCCACGACCACGAGCGCGGCCGCGGCCGCGAGCCCGATCTGGAACGGCAGCTGCTGGTGGCGCCACAGGGTGCGCAGGTCTGCGCGCCGGTACGGCGCGACCACGCCGATGCACATCGCCAGGAGCAGCGCGAGGGAGATCCACACCGCGAACACGTCGAAGAACGGGCGGCCGACCGAGATGCGGTCGTTGTTCAGCGCCTCGATCACGATCGGGTAGGCCGTGCCGATCAGCACGACGATCGCGAAGGCGGCGAGCAGCAGGTTGTTGAGGAGGAACACGCCCTCGCGGCTCGCCAGCGACTGCAACGGCGGCCCGCTGACGACGTCGCGCAGTCGCGTGGCGAACAGGTAGACGACGACGGAGACGGTGACGAGGAGGAAGACGAGCAGCACCGGCCCCAGCGACGACTGCGAGAACGCGTGGACCGAGGCAATGACGCCGGAGCGCGCCAGGAACGTCCCGAGCAGCGTGAACACGAACGAGGACATGATCAGCCCGACGCTCCACGCCGGGAGCATCCCGCGGCGCGCCTGCATCACCGCGGAGTGCAGGTAGGCGGTGCCGACGAGCCACGGCAGGAACGACGCATTCTCCACCGGGTCCCACGCCCAGTACCCGCCCCAGCCGAGCACGTCGTAGCTCCACCAGCCACCGATGACGAT
Organism: Ilumatobacteraceae bacterium; assembly: GCA_025464045.1. Taxonomy (GTDB): domain Bacteria; phylum Actinomycetota; class Acidimicrobiia; order Acidimicrobiales; family Ilumatobacteraceae; genus JAODBQ01. Next base: position 80 of record JAODBQ010000638.1, on the reverse strand, counting down.
GCCGGCGGTGAGGAACATCCACGCGACCAACGCCCACGACTGCGTCCGCAGCACCCAGCGCGGACCGCGCTCGCGCTGCG
>JAODBQ010000601.1 GCA_025464045.1 Ilumatobacteraceae bacterium | reverse complement strand
GCCTTCGGGTGCAGCGCGGCGACGATCACCGGCACGAGCGTCGCGAGGTGCGCGAACCACGCCGCGGTGTACAGCTTGAGCACGAGGGTGTCGGCGTAGCGGTCGAGCACGAGGCCCGGGAAGCCGTCGTTCTCGCCGTTGATGCAGCGGTAGCCCGTGGTGTGGCCGGACGCGATCAGCGCGCCGCGCCTCGCCATCGCCGCGTCGAGGCGCTGGCGCCAGAACGCGGCGTCGATCGGCGTCGGCCGGCCACGGTGGATGATCTTGATCCGGATCGGCGACGCTGGATCGTTCAACCCGATCGCGACGAACTTGCGATCGTCGTCGAAGATGACGGCCAGGTCGCCGGCCGTGCCCTTGTGGCTGATCGAGACGATCGACTCGTCGTACACCCACGGGTGCCCGGCAGCGATCTGCCGTCGGGCATCGGGCGTGACCCGCACCGCGAGACGCTTCGCGCCGGACTCGGGCAGCGTGGACGGCAACGGCATGGTCTGCCAGGCTACGGGCACGACCGCACGCCCGGTCAAGGGTCACATCCCGGGTATCTAGTTCGCCTCACTAACTACGTGCCGGCATACTGGGTTCACCATGACTTCAGCTTCCGTTCGCACGCTCGATCGCCGAGCACCGCTGCCGGACACGGCGGAGCGCCTCCGCCTGTCGATCGCCCGCCTGGCACGCCTCTTGCGGCAGCAGGACGACAGCGGTCTCGGCCCCACCGTCACCGCCGCGCTGTCCACGGTCGCCAAGCACGGCCCGATCACGCTCGGTGACCTCGCGGCGCGGGAGCAGGTGGCGCCGCCGACGATCACCAAGGTGGTCGAGAAGATGGTCGGCGCCGGGCTGATCGAGCGCAGCGCCGACCCGACGGACCGTCGGGTCAGTCGCGTGGGCATCACCGCCCTCGGAGAGGAACGGCTCGCGGACTTCCGCAACCGGCGCACCGCCTGGCTGAGCGAGCGACTGAACGAGCTCGACGCCGACGACCTCGATCGCCTCGAGGCCGCCACCGACGTGCTGGAGCAGCTCGTGACGGTCCCCGAGGTCGCGTCGTGAGCGAGAGCAAGTCGAGCGTGGCGGTGCGCGAGACGTTCAGCTCGATGAAGTTCCGCAACTTCCGGCTGTTCTTCACCGGTCAGATGATCTCCCAGATCGGCAACTGGCTGACCCTCGTCGCCCAGACGCTGCTGGTCCTCAAGCTCACCCACAACGACGGGCTGTCGATCGGCGCGCTCGCGGCGTGCCAGTTCGGGCCCGTGCTGCTGCTCGGTGCGTGGGCCGGCGTGATCGCCGACCGCAGCGACAAGCGCAAGCTGCTCGTCATCGTCCAGTCGTTCGCGATGCTCCAGTCGTTCGCGCTCGCCGCCCTCGCGTTCAGCGGCAGCCCGCCCGTGTGGTCGATCTTCGCCGTCGCGTTCGCCGGTGGCATCGCCACGGCGTTCGACAACCCGACCCGCCGGGCGTTCGTGGTCGAGATGGTGCCGATCGAGAACGTGCAGAACGCGGTCAGCCTGAACAGCGCGCTGATGACCAGCTCGCGCATCTTCGGCCCGGCGCTGGCCGGCCTGCTGATCGTCACCGTCGGCTACGGCTGGTGCTTCCTCGTCGACGGCCTCTCCTACATCGCGGTGCTCATCGGCCTGCTGATGATGCGCCCGTCCGAGCTGCGCTCGTCGCCCGTCGCCTTGAAGGTCAAAGGTCAGATCCGCGAAGGGCTGCGCTACGCGAAGTCGAAGAGCGACCTGTGGGTACCGCTGGTGATGATGGCGGTCGTCGGCACGCTGACGTTCAACTTCAACGTCGTCATGCCGCTGTTCGTCAAGAAGACGCTGCACGGCAGCGACACCACGTTCACGATCCTCTACTCGGTCGTCTCGATCGGTTCGCTGGCCGGTGCGCTGCTGACTGCGCGGCGCACGTCGATCGCGGTGCACGACGTCGTGGTCGGCGCTGCCCTGTTCGGCATGGCGATGTGCATCTTCGCGGCGTCGCCGGGCCTCGTCACCTCCTTCCCGTTCGCCATCCTGATCGGCTTCACCAGCATCATCTTCATGACCGCTTCGACGGCGATCGTGCAGATGCGGGCCGCACCGGAGATGCGTGGTCGAGTCCTCGCCCTGCAGGCGATCGTGTTCCTCGGCAGCACCCCGATCGGCGGTCCGATCCTCGGGTGGATCTGCGACCAGTTCGGACCGCGCACAGGGTTCCTCGTCGGCGGCGTCGGTGCGTTGGGCGCGGCCGCGTGGGGGTTCCTGGCCGACGGTGGGCGCAACCCGCTGCGCCGTCGGGTCGCCGCGCTGCCGGCGGCGGAGACCGCGACGGTCGGCCCGATCACGCGAGAGACGCCCGTGCTGCACTGAGCGCGATCGCACGGGGAGCCGGGCCGTAGCCTGCCTCCGATGGCCGATGCGCTGGAGCGAGTGACCAACCTGCTGGCGCTGCTGCTCGAGACGCGGCGCCCGTTGACGCTGGATGAGATCGCCGCCGAGCTGCGCAACTACTCGGCCACGCCGAGCGCGATGCGGGGCACGTTCGAGCGCGACAAGGCGGTCCTGCGCGACCTCGGGATCCCCATCGAGAGCGAGGTGCTCGGCGGCAACCAGGCCGGTCGCAGCGCGTACTGGATCGACCGGGACCGCTACGAGCTGAGCGGTCTCGCGTTGAGCACCGACGAGCGCCAGGCGCTCCAGCTGGCCGTCGCCGCGGTGCGCTCCGGCGACGCCCGCTTCGGCCTGCTCAAGCTCGGCGGAGCGGTCGGCGACGACGCTCCGGTGGTCACCAACGTGCCCACGCTCGATGTGCTGCCGGCACTCCGCGAGGCCGCAGCGGGGCGATCGACGGTGCGGTTCGAGTACCGCGGCACGCCGCGCGCGCTCGATCCGTACACCCTGCTGCTGCGTGAGGGCTTCTGGTACGTGATGGGCCACGACGCGGGCCACGACGAGGTGCGCACGTATCGGGTGGACCGGATCGAGGGCGAGGTCCGCGTCGGACCGGCCGGGTCGTTCACCCGCCCGCCGGACTTCGACCCGCTCGCCGTCTTCCCGAGCGATCCGAAGGAGCTCGGCGACGCCGCGGCGCGAGCCGTCGTCCTCGTCGACGCCTCCCGGGCGAGGTTCGTCGTCGACGAGCTCGGCGCCGATGCCGTGATCGATCGTCGCGCCGACGGGACCGTCGTCCTGGAGGTCGCCTGCGCGAACCTCGACGCCTTCCGCTCCTGGCTGTTCGGCCTCGGGACGCATGCCGAGGTGCAGGGACCGCCTGCCGTGCGCGAGGCGGTCGTCAGCTGGCTGGTGGCGATGTCGCAGGGCGCGCCACGGTGAGCGCTCGCGGGCCGCGGCCGGTCAGCGAGCGCCTGCGCCGGCTGCTCGTGATGCTGCCGTGGCTCATGGAGCGCGGCGACGTCTCCGTCGCCGAGATGAGCGCGCGCTTCGAGGTGGACGAGCTCGACCTCGTGCGCGACCTCGAACTCGCCGCGATGTGCGGCCTACCGCCGTTCGTCGACGAGATGATCGACGTCTACATCGACGAGGGAATGGTCCACGCCGGCGTGCCCCGCGTGTTCACGAAGCCCTTGCGGCTCACGGCTCCGGAGGGGTTCGCCCTCCTGATCGCCGGGCGGGCGGCGATGCAGCTGCCCGGCGCCGACCCGACCGGCCCGCTGGCGCGGGCACTCGGCAAGCTCGCCGCGGTGCTCGGCGACGACGGGGTGGTGGTCGACGCGCCGCAGCCGCCGGCAGCCGCGGACCTGATCGCCGCCGCAGCCGACAGCGCGCGGATGCGGGTGCGCTACTGGTCGGCGCTGAGCGAGACCACCAGCGAGCGCGAGCTGACCCCGCGCACGGTGTTCCTCGACCGCGGTCACTGGTACGTCATCGCCGACGATCACCGAACGGGCGAGCAGCGCACGTTCCGCCTCGACAGGTTCGAGCACTGGGAGCGCACCGGTGCCGTCGACGCGCCCAGAGCCGTGGCACCGCCGACGGGGGACGAGTGGTTCCAGGATGACGATCTGCCGGTTGCCGTGCTTCGACTGGATCCTCAGGCGCGCTGGGTGGCCGAGCGCTACCCGGTGCGCAGTCGCCGCGAGATCGGCGACGCGTGGGAGGTCTCGCTGTCGATCACCAGCGAGCGATGGCTGCGGGCGTTGCTGCTGCGCCTCGGACCGCACGCACAGGTGCTCGAGCCACCCGAGTGGCGCCATCTGGGCGCCGTCGCCGCGGCCGAGCTGTACGCGCGCTACGCCGAGGGTGCTGCAGCCGCCGGCTGAGCGGCGAGCGCGGCGTGGGCGCGCAGCAGGTGCGGCAGCACCGCGGCGGTGGCATCGGCATCGGCCAACGCGTCGTGCGGCCGGAGCAGGGCGACGCCGT
>JAODBQ010000596.1 GCA_025464045.1 Ilumatobacteraceae bacterium | reverse complement strand
GGCGTTGCGGCGCCCTGGGCGACGTAGTCCGGCGTTCGCGGACATGGGTTCTGCGCTGCGAGGTGCTGGGGTTACCCGGGGGGGGTGGGGGAGGAGGTTCCTGTCGTCGGTGGCGAGCCGGGTGCGAGCGCCGAAGAGGGGGACGTCAGGGCCGGGTCGCTTGCAGGAACATTGCTGCATCGCCGCCGCCCGTCGTTGCATGGACCGTCCACACCTTCACGATCCACCCCGGTGCAGTGAGGATGGGCGGGTCGTCGGCGTAGGTGAGGACCCGGGCCTCGGCCCCGGTGCCGATGCTCGGTCCGTCGGCGGCGACCGTTGGTGCGGTGCCGTCGAGCGGGTAGCGCCACAGCTGTGGCTTGGCGTCGACGACGCTGGCCAGCTCGACGTATATGGCATCGTCGCTGGCGGCGATGAGCGTGCCGTCGATGTCGATCGTTTGGCTCACGGTGTCGTGCGCGTGGAACCGTCGGGCGGTGTTGTCGACCTGCTGCCAGATCGCGTCACCGGACGCAAACTGCCGGCCGGGGCGCACCCCGTCGACCGGTTGCAGCCCCGTGGCACCGTCGACGAGCGTGAAGGTGCCGTGGTCGTCGTCGCCGTAGAAGATCGCCGACCGGCTCGCCGTGAGGTGCCCGTTGGAGGTCGGTACTTCGACCCGCACGCCGGGGGTGATGGTGCCTGCGTCGATCCGTACCAGGTGTGCGCCGGTCGCGTCGGCGGTCACGCCGGAGACGTCGAGGTACCACACTGCGTCGGCCAGCGGGGCGAGCTGAACCCCACCGAGCCAGCACGGCGTCGTCAGCCGACCGGTCTCGGCGAGGGTGCGCGGGTCGAACCTGGCGACTGCGCAGCCGCCGGCGAGAGTGGCGTCGCCGAGCCACACCGAGCCTCCAGCCAGGATGACGGGTCCGCCGCCGTCGGTGTGCACGCGTTCGACGACCTGGGAGGTGACGGTGTCGATGGCGAGCAGTTGGAAGTCGTCACCGGGGAGCTGCACGGAGACGTACAGGGTGCCGTCGTCGGTCAGCGCTGAGCCGTCGACGGCGAGCAGATGATCGAGCACCGGGCGCAACGGACCGTCGACCGTGGAACCTGCCGGTGACGGGGCCGGTGACGGGGCCGGTGTCGGCGGCCTTCCTGCGTTGGCGCCGAATCCCTGGGTGAGCAGCTGCTCGGCGCGTGCGTAGAGCTGTGCGAATCCGCCGTCGGCGGTGAGCGCGACGTCGTAGACGCACTGGCCCCACAGCACGGCGTCGGTGATCGCGGTGCAGGTCGTCATCGCCGCTGCGACGGAACCGCCATCGAGCTCGGCGAGGCCCGAGGGCGACGCCTCATCGGGGAAGTCCGTCGTCGTGTCGCCCGCAGTTGTCCGGCCGTTCGGATGATCGAGAAGGCTGGTCGACGCCTCCACCCGCCACGCGCCGGCGAGGCGCACGTAGCGCTGTTCGAAACGCTCGTGGTCGTTGACGGGGCGGGCCAGCCTCGTGCCGTCGGGTAGCGCCGGCAGACCCGCGCCCCCGGGAACGACGGGGCCGAGGAGACCGGTGGCGTGTTGGCGCAGCGCATCTGAGGGCGCGATCTGCACCACGAGGCCATACCTGTCCCGGCCGAGCGCCCACAGGGTCGTCCCGTCGGGGAGGCCGATCTCGACGGAGCCCGGCGCCCAGGCGAGGTGGGCGCCGGGTCCGAGGTCGACGCTGCTGGCGGGGGTTGCGACCTTCCCGTCGACGCGTACCTCGAGCCCCGAGCCGGTGATCGACACCGACACGCGGTGATCGCCGGCGCGAGCGGCGATCTCGGTGTTGATGCTGGCGACGGCGGACCCGGCGAGCGGCTCTTGTCGCGCCTGGATCTCGGTTCCGGTGGTGGGGTCGCGCAGCAGGACGAACTCGCCGGCCGCCTGGAAGTCGTAGCGGTGCCCGTCGACGGTGACCATGTGCGGGTCGCCGTTGCTCGCGGCACACTGACGCGCGCACGGCCCCGGGCTACCCGTCCCGCTCGGAGGGAGCGGGTCGGTCTTGCCGCACAGCGCGTCGAGGCTCTCCGAGGTCACCGCGTACGACGATCCGGCCGCGGGCGCACTGAACGAGAGCATGAACGGGACGGCGATGTTGTTCTCGGCGGCGACGGTCCCGGCGAGCCTCGTCCCCTTCGGGCAGGTGCAGTCCTTGATCGTGCAGAACCGGTTGCTCGTGAAGCTCGGCATGTTCAGCGTGCCGTCGGACGCGGCGGCCAGCCCGGTCGTGCTGACCTCGACGACCTCGCCTTGCGCGGCGCGGACCTGGGTCAGGATCGCGGCGCGACCAGCCAGCTCTCCGGTGGTCGGTGTGGAGGACGCGCGGATCAACGGGAACGGCGCACGAGCATCCGCGGGCAGGCCGAAGCCGTACGTCTCCCAAGCGGCCCCCCGATTCGGGTCGCGAACGATCGATGGCGCCCATGCTTCGCGGATCTCGGTGTCGTCACCGTCGAGAGTCCGGATGAACGGCTCGGACGGTGACGACGGGGCGGCGGCAGCGGCACGCCACGCGCCGGCGATCGCGGCCCACAGGTCCCAGCGGTGCTGGTCGAGCAGCGAGTACCAACCGAACGCGTCGTAGGTCCGTTCCAGCAGTGGGAGGGTCGGCCGGCCGAGCCAGCCGTTGCGCCACTGCGAGGCGACCATCGTCTCTTCGATGTGCGTGTCGTCGGACGCCAGCCACAGCGCCGAGCCCTCGGTGATCCACGGTGGCATCGCCTCGGCGGTGGCATTGTTCGCGAAGATCACGTTCTGGTAGCAGTGGACGACCTCGTGGGTGAGGATCTCGTGCAGTGCGGAGGTCGGGACTGCGGCGGGGTCCACCCCGGACCACGCCGACGAGTAGACGGTGATGTTGCACGGGCTGTAGGTGAGGTTGTCCTGGAAGGGTTGGGTGAGTGCGAAGGTGTTGTCGGGTGCGTCGTCGCTCAGCCGGATGGTCACCTTGCGCAGGACAGCTCGCTGGCAGATCGGGTTGAGCGCGCAGGTATCGCCCACATGGATCGTGCGCATCCCGAGCCGCGGGCCGATCCTGGCAATGTCGGCGACGACATCACTGCACACCGCATGAGCGATCGGGGAGGCACCTCCGCCGCAGGCGTCGTCCTCGCTGAACTGCGGGGCCTGTCGCCAGCCGCCGCCAATGTGGTTCGTGCGCAGCCCCGAGGCTGGTGCCGTGATCGAAGTTGTTGTTGTGCTCGCAGGTGCCGTGCCTGCGGTCGCCGTGACTGCGGTCGTCGGCGTCGCGGGCAAGGTGAGATCGACCTCGGTGACCACGTCCGCAGGGTGATCGGCGAGGGTCCGCTCCACGGCGTCGCGCTGCGCCGCCGTCAGCTCCTGCCATCGGCCGCGTACCCAGCGCACCACCCCTGACGCCGATGTCGGCCGGTCGTTGCCATCACTGCCGGCGGGCAGGCGCACGCCCGGCAGATCAACCCCGTAGACGTAGGCGAAGGCCTCGAGCGCCGCCTGCGCCGTGAGCCTTCCGTCCGCGGCGAAGTCGCTGGTGATGCTCGCCCACACCGTCGTGCCAGCGCCATCGGTGGTGCCGGCCGACCACGGGCGGGTGGCGGCCAGCCCGACGCCGGCGACGACCGCCACTGCGAAGGTGGTCAACACCGCCAGGCGACGCCGGCCAGACGGCGCCCCGCCGTGCGCAACGCGTGCAGCACCGCTCGGAACACCGGCCGGACCACCGGGCGGCGGCGGTGCGGGCGTGGGCGCGTCCCAGGTCATGACCGACCGTCCAGCACCGCCTGCGCGACAGCCACCAACTGGTCCTTCGTGAGCAGCTGCAACGTGCCGTCGGCGTTCTGCTGGATGACACCGAGTGCGAAGACGGTGGTACCGACGAGCACACCGACCGCCTGACTCTGCACGCTGACGTCAGCCGCATCGCCGAGACCCGGCACGGATTCAGCGTCCCGGAACGTCGCCGCTGCCGCAGCGAGGAGAGAGGGGGACCCCACGACCGCATAGGTGGTCAGGTACACGAAGCGGTTCACCGACGGGTCGGCGGCATGGTATGCGCACGAGGCGTTGCCGTTGTCGGTGGCCCGCTTCGGATCGCCGACGGGCGCCCCGATGGCTGCTGCGGCGATGTCGGGGCTGAGCAGCGAGCACGGGTCGGTCGGCGATCCGGTGGGGCTGCCTGCTGGCGGCGACGACGGGCTGGTGACCGCTGCGGTGACCGGCGTCGGCGCGTCCGTCGCCGGGACGGTCACGGACACCCCCGTGACCGCTGCGGTGACCGGCGTCGGCGCGTCCGTCGTCGGGACGGTCACGGACACGCCGGCGACCGGCGCGCTGGTCGGCGAGGCGGCTGACGTGGCGACCGTTGAGCCAGCGGGCGAACCGCTGCCGGTGCCGCCGGTGCCGCTGGTGCTGTGGGTGCTGCTCGTGCAGGCGCCGAGCAGCATGGCTGCGGAGATCGTCAGCGTCGCCGACAGCCGTTGTACGGCGGTTGGATCGATGCGTCGGTGAAGGCTGTTCATGGCAGGGTCTCCTCTGTCGAGATCACGAACCGGTCGCCGCCGGGAAGGCGCACGACGAGGTGTCGGACGTGGAACTGGCGTGGCACGGGCGCGACGGCCAGCGACGAGAGCACGTGGTCGAGGCGACGCTGCTGTGCCTGCCACAGCAGCTGGCCGGTCCAGACGTCGATCGTCCTGAACCCCTCGTCGGTCGCACCGGCTGCGTGCACGATCAGCCCCGGCGCATCGCCCTCGTCGACGATGTCGCGCAGGCATCTGTAGTCGCGCCAGCTGGCAGCGACGTCGTGGACGATCGCGAAGGCTGCGCCGGGCGGCGTGGTGAGGTCCATCGCGACATCGTCCACCCAACCGGTTCAGCGTCGGTATAGCGGATGCAGGGCGCGTCCCTGACGTCGACCTGTGCGGGCAGCCCGGTTGCCCCGCCGTGCCGATGCGGACCAGCCACAACGGTTCGCCCGTTCCCGTCGTGTGAGAATCCCATCGTGCTGGACATCTGCGTCCTGGGTCCGCTGCGGGTCACCCGTGACGGCGAGGACGTGCCCGTGACGGCGGCGAAGGTCCGAACGCTGGCCCTCGTCTTCGCGACCAGACCGCGCGACATCGTGTCCGTCGGGCGGCTGATCGACGTGCTGTGGCCCGACGATCCGCCGGACTCGGCGAAGAAGCTGATCCACGTCTACATCTCGCAGCTGCGGACGGCGTTCGGGCCGGAGTCGATCTCCACGGTCGCTCCCGGCTATCGGCTCGATGTCCCACCTGCCACCATCGATGCACACCGGTTCGAGCTGCTGTGCGCCGAAGCGCAGCACGCCCTCATTGCCGGCGCCGCCTCCGTGGCCCGGATGGTGGCGGGTCGAGCGCTCGATCTGTGGCGTGGACCGGCGCTTGCGGACGTGGCCACCGACCCCTCGTTCATTGCCGAGGCGGCACGACTCACCGACCTGCAGATCGACTGCCGAGCGGTGCGCATCGATGCCGAGCTCGAACTCGGCAACCATGCGCTCGTGCTCGCCGACCTGCACCGGCTGAGCGCCGAGCACCCGTTCCGCGAGCACCTTCGTGAGCGCCTCGCGCTCGCCCTCTACCGGTGCGGCCGCCAGTCGGATGCGCTCGCCGAGCTGGCCGCGGCGCGGCGCGATCTCGTCGACGGGTTCGGGCTCGATCCGGGACGACGGCTGGCGGATCTGGAGCGGGCCATCCTCGACCAGGACCCCGCCCTCGACGTGGCGCAGGCGAACGGCGCAGCGACGGCGCGACTGCCTGTGCCCGCCTCGAGGTTGATCGGCAGAGAGCACGAGATCGAGTTCATCGGCGGTCTGGTCCAGCGCGACAGCGTCCGCCTGGTGACGATCGTCGGCGCCGGTGGGAGCGGCAAGACCCGCGTCGCACTGGCGGTGGCGCGCTCGGTCGCCGAGTCGTTCGCCGACGGCGCTGTGTTCGTGGAGCTGGCTGCGTTGCGCGACCCGAACCTGGTCGTCAGCGCGATCGCCGGGGCCTTGGGAGTTGCCGAGACGTCCGAGGAGTCACTTGCTGTCGCCGTCGCCTCTCGGATCCAGTCTCGCGATCTCCTGCTCGTGGTCGACAACTTCGAACACGTCATCGATGCGGCCGTCGAGCTGACCCGGTTGCTGTCGAGCGCGCCGCGGCTGACCCTGCTGGTCACGAGCCGCCGGGTGCTGCACCTCACCGGCGAGCACGTCGTGCCGCTCAGCCCGTTGTCGATCGATGATGCGATGGTGCTGTTCCACGAGCGCGCGGACGAGCGAGGAGGCACCGTGACGGCCGGTGGCAGCACTGACCCCGTCCGAGCGATCTGCACACGGCTCGACTGCCTGCCCCTGGCGATCGAGCTCGCAGCAGCACGCGCCGCGATGCTGACGCCCGAAGAGCTGCTGGACCGGCTCGTCGGCGAGGTGTCTGAGCTCGGGGTCGGACCGCGCGACGCGCCGGCACGTCAGCGCACGCTCGAACAAACGCTCCGCTGGAGCACCGAGCTGCTCTCAGCGACGGAGCGGCACACGATGGCCTGCTGCTCCGTTTTCACCGGCGGATCCACCCTCGCCGCCGCAGAGGTCGTCTGCGCGACAAGCCTCGACGTGCTCGCGGCGCTGGTCGACTCCAGCCTGCTGCAGCGCATGTCGAACAGCGGGGACACGCGTCTGGCGATGCTGGAGACGGTGCGTGCTCATGCCGATGGACTGTTCCAAGACGCCACGACCCGGCGGGCGGCGCAGCTGCGCCACCGCCAACACTTCGTCGGCCTCGCCGAGACCGTCGTGCTCAAAGGTGAGGGGCAGTCCGAAGGACTTGCGACGATCGACGCCGACATCGACAACCTGCGCTTGGCGATGGATCGAGCCGAGCTCGACGGCGACGATGCCGCTGCCTTGAGGATCGCGACAGCGCTGTACCGGTACTGGTACCTGCGCGGGTTGTTCCGCGAGGGCCGTGACCGGATCACGCGTCCGTTGGAGCATGGTGCCGGCGGCGCCGGCCCGTTGCGGGCGTTGGCACTGCGCGCGCTGGCCGGGCTCCAGTTCATGCTCGGCGACCTCGAGAGGGCACGAGCGCTCGCCGTCGCGGGCATCGAAGCGGGGCTGGCCGTTGACGACCACGTCTCGATCGTGGCGTGCCACACCGTGCTCGGCCTGATCGCGAAAGAACAGGGCGCGTACGCCGAAGCGGGCGAGCACTTCCGCCAATCGGAGATCGTGGCGCAACGCCACGGGCTGGAGGAGGACGTCGTGGTCGCCAACACCAACTTGGGCGAGCTGGCCTTCGCGACCGGGGACCTCGCCCAGGCACGACGCCGGTGGGAGACGACGCTCGTCACTCAGGGCGGTCCCGAGGCGAACCTCACCTTCGCGCTCCTCGGCCTCGGTGCCCTGGCGCTCCAGGAGGGGAGGCTCGACGAAGGGGAGCGGCATCTGATCCGGGCGCGCGATCTCGCTCGGCAGGCCGGCTTCAACCACAACACCGCAATGGCACTCGTCGCGCTCGCCGGGATCGCCTCGCAACGTGGCGATGACGAGCGGGCCGCCGTCGTGATCGGTGAAGCGCATGAGCTGCTGGCGGCAACCGGAGGCAAGCTCACCACCGAAGACGCGGCCGTGCTCGAGCGCGCCGCGGCCGCGACGCGAGACCATCTCGGGTCTGAACGGTTCGACCAGCTCGCCGGACACAGTGGGCGCCCGAGCTCGACCTCAGAGGCAAACCCCGCCGGCGGGCCGACCGGTGCGCCCGACCACTGACCTCGTCACGATCCACTCTCCGACGAGATCCGGTGATGGCGCACCGCTTGGGCCGACGGTGAACGGTCTTCGCGGACACGCCGACGGACCGGCTCGGGGCCCACTCGCACTACGCGCTCGCGGCCGAGCCGGCGACCTCCTTGGTGCGGTTGTTGTCGACGTCGCCGGCGGCGAGACCCCACCCCTGGCTGCGCATCAGGCGTTCCCAGTCATCGTCGGTGTGGCGAGCGCGATCTCGCAGCATCCGCACGCAGTCCTCGCCCACCGGCCAGCGCAGCGGTGGAGGCTGGTGCAACTGCACGATGTCCGCGATCGCCGCGGCGACGGCGTCGGATCCGGGGCGGGTGGCGGCGAGGCGTCGGAAGCCGTCGAGGGCGCGGCGGGTGGCGGCGGTGTATGGCGATCGACCGGTGCGGATCTCCTCGCACACGTCGAGTCCGGCGGTCTGCCAGTCGCTGGCGTACATGCCTGGCTCCAGCGCGGTCGCCGACACCCCCCATGCGACCAGCTCCTCACGCAGCCCCTCGGTCAGCGCCTCGACGGCGTGCTTGGACGCCGCGTAGGGCGCGAGCATCGGACTTGGCATCCGACCCGACAGCGACGAGACGTTGACGATCTTGCCCCACCGCTGGGCACGCAGGTGCGGTGCCACGGCGTGGACCATCCGCCACTGACCGAGGAAGTTGGTGTCGAACTGCCGGCGCAGCTCCTCCTCGCTGAGCGCCTCGATCGGGCCCCACAGCCCGTATCCGGCGTTGTTGATCAGCGCGTCGATTCGTCCGTGGCGGTCGATGGTGCTGGCAACCACGGCGGTCACCTCGGCGGGGACGGTGACGTCGAGGCGCACCGGGTGGATCAGGTCTTCGAAGCCGGCGACGACCGCTGCCGCGTCGCGTTCGGGGGAACGCATCGTGGCGACGACGGTGTTGCCGCGCCGGGCCAACTCACGCGCCGCCTCGGCACCGAACCCGCGCGATGCGCCGGTGATCAGCACGACGTTCCCGGTCGACCAGTCGTGCTCGGCCGGCGCCGGCGGGTCGGGGTGCAGCGGTCGTCGCCACGGACCGAGGGCGCCGCTGCGCCGGAGCGAGTCCCACTCCTCGTCCGAGCGGCTCGCCCGGATGCCGATGTCACGCGTGGCCTCATACCCGACCGGCCAGCGCATTGGCAGCGGCTGGGCCAGGTCGACGATGTCGGCCAGGGCTGCAGCGACGCTGGCCGAACCGGGGCGGGTTCCGGCGAGACGCTGGAACCCGTCGATGCGCTCACCGACGAGCGCGTCGTACGGTCCACCGGCGACGCCGTCCACGACCTCGAGGCTGGAGGTCTGCCAATCGCTGGCGTACATCCCAGGTTCCACGCTGCACACCTGCACGCCGAGCGCGCCGACCTCGAACCGCAGGCCTTCGCTGAGCGCCTCGAGCGCGAACTTCGTGGCCGCGTAGTGGGCCAGCATCGGCGCCACGATGCGCCCCGACAGTGATGTGACGTTGACGATCTTGCCCCGACCGCGATGGCGCATGTCCGGCAACACCGCCTTCATCATCCGCCACGCCCCGAAGACGTTCGTGTCGAGCTGGCGCCACAGCTGCTCCTCGGTGCCGAGCTCGGCCGGCCCGTACAGCCCGTAGCCGGCATTGTTGATCAACACGTCGATCCGGCCGTGCGTCGACAACGTCGCCGCAACCACAGCCTCGATCTCCGCCGGCACCGTGACGTCGAGGCGCGCCGCGTGGATCCGATCCTCGAACCCCACCGTGACCGCGGCCGAGTCCCGGCCAGGGTTGCGCATCGTCGCCACCACCGTGTGCCCACGGCTGGCGATCAAGCGGGCCGCCGCCGCGCCGAACCCACGCGACGACCCAGTGATCAGCACCACCTGTGCATCCATACCGGCCTCGATCGTCGCACATCGATCGCACCGCGATGTTGCCGAGCTCCTCGACACCGAACCACGCGAGGGCCCGCCGCTCGGCAACGTCGAGCCGCGAGCGCACACCAGGTGCACGGAGTGACCCCCACGACGGCTGCCAACGGCCCTGACGCCGGCGCGTCCAGTGCGCCTGGGGCCGCCGGCCACGAGGCCGCCTGACGCCCACCGCCACTGGGCTGGGGCTTCATCCTGTGGAGACGATGGGAATCGAACCCACGACATCCACCTTGCAAAGGTGGCGCTCTGCCAACTGAGCTACGTCCCCGAATGGCCCGATCACGCTAGCGGTTCGACGGCTGCGTCGGTACCCACAACGTCGACTCTCGTAGGGTCGGCCGAATGGCCTCCCTCACGCCGCCGCGGATCCACTTCGGCGCGTTCCTCGCACCGCACCACCCGATCGGCGAGAGCCCGACGCTGCAGTTCCAACGCGACCTCGACCTGGCCGAGCAGCTCGACCGACTCGGCTACGACGAGTTCTGGGTCGGCGAGCACCACTCCACCGGTTGGGAGATGATCGCCTCGCCGGAGCTGTTCCTCGCCGCCGCTGGTCAGCGCACCCACACGATCAAGCTCGGCACCGGCGTCATCTCGCTGCCGTACCACCACCCGTTCAACGTCGCCCAACGATTGGTGCAGCTCGACCACATGACTCGCGGCCGGGTGCTGTTCGGCAGTGGGCCCGGCGCCCTGCCGTCCGACGCGCGCACGCTCGGGATCAGCCCGATGGTCCAGCGCGATCGCCAGGACGAGGCGCTCGGCGTGATCATCCGGCTGCTGCGCGGCGAGGAGCGGTTCGACTACCACGGCGACTGGTTCGAGCTGCACGAGGCAGCGCTGCAGATCCTGCCGCTGCAGGAGGACATGCCGATGGCCACCGCATCGAGCATCAGCCCGAGCGGGATGCAGATCGCCGGCAAGT
>JAODBQ010000585.1 GCA_025464045.1 Ilumatobacteraceae bacterium | reverse complement strand
CCTCGACGCGCTCGCGACCGTCGCCGACGCGCTGCAACCCTTCCTCACCACCTGACCGCCGGTCAGCCCTCCTCGGGACCGGTGCGCCGCAGCCCGTACATCGCCAACGATCGTTGCTCGACCTCCTCCGGGCTGGAACCGTCGTCGTAGGCGGGCGAGATCACCGCGGCCACGTGCTCGACCCGGATGAGCACGATCGCCTCGATCCGGTCCGCTGCGAGCCCACTTCGCGCCCCGTAGAAGTGGCAGCCGGACTCGAACACCGCACCCTCGCGGTGCACGCTCGCGCGGCCCTTGAAGCGGTACCCGCGTCGCAGGATCGGGTCGACGACGTTGACCTCGACGACCGGGTTGCCGCCTTCGATGTTGGCCACCGTCTGCGGCGAGTGCAGGTGGGCGAACACGAGGTGCTCGTCGTCCCAGACGGCCGTCGTGCCCTTCGGCGAGAGGTTCGGCGTCCCGTCAGGGCACACCGACGCCACGTAACCCAGGCGTTGCTGGCGGACGACGCGTTGCATGTCGGCATCGAGCACGTTCGCAGCATCCTCCCGGCGCCGTTCGGACGCAAGCGCTCCCGCCCGTGGCCGGTCGAGCGGCGTGTCAACGCTCCCGGCGGCGCGCCGCTCGACCGGGGCCAGGGCGCGGGTCGGGGCCGGGGACGCGGTCCTTCCAGACCCGGTAGACGCGCACGTGCCGAGGGGCGAGATCGAAGCGCACCGAGCGCTTCGGCTCGGTGATCTCGCCGTCGTGCGCGACCATCAGCTCCTCGGTCTCCATCTCGACGTCGAGCGATCGGGTGTGCATCGAGCCGTAGACCCCGGAGCGCTCCACGTGGCCGAGCAGCGAGCCGATGGTCGCCCGCGTCCGCGAGAGTCGTCCGCGGTCGTAGATGATCTGCACGTCGAGCAACCCGTCCGCCATGTGATCCCGGTGCGAGGACACGAGGCCTCGCGGGGTGTAGTGGCCGTTGCCGATGAAGACCGTCCACACCGAGGCCGGCGTGCCGTTCAGCTTCACGTCGATCGGCGTCGCCGAGTGGAACGTGTGCGGGAGCGCGAGGATCGCGGCGACGGCCTTGCCGAACCTGGCGGCGAGGCGATCGCGCTCGGCGACGAACTCCGGGTACATCCCGATCGACGCGGTGTTGAGGAACGCGACCCCGCCGAGCCGGGCGACGTCCACCGCACCTCCCGAGCCCGACTCCACGCAGCGGGCGGTGTCGGCGAACTCGAGCAACCCGAGCGCCTTGGCGAAGTGGTTCAACGTCCCCGCGGCGAAGACGGCCAGCGGCAGGTCGTGGGCCAGTGCGATGCCGGCCACCGAGGCGCACGTGCCGTCGCCGCCGGCGACGCCGAGTGCCTGCACGTCGTCGCTGACCACCGTCTCCAGCGCTTCGGGGCCGTCGCCGGGATCCCACGGCACGATCCGCGCCTGGGGGAGCAGCGCGGCGATCTCCTCACCGGCGCCGGCCGCCGATCCCGAGGCCCGGTTGACGACCACCGTCAGGCCCTCGCCACCGGGCAGCGCCGGCACCGTTGCCTGCAACGACTCGGCCGCGCCGTGTGCGCTCGGGGGCCAGGCCTTCCTGATCAGGAGCGCGGGCGCGGCCGCAACTGCCGTGGCGACGATCACCTGGCGCCGGCGATGCCCGTTGCCGCCGCCGTCGGGCGCTGCGGATCGGGGCAGGGCGTGGACGATTCGGCGGAGGTCGGAGACGGGCACCCGGCAAACTTAGAGACCCGCACCCGTCGGCGGCCGTGCCCGTCGCTACCAGGTGTCGATGTAGTGCTTCTTGCGGTCGCGTGCGGCCGGGCGCGGGAGGAGCTCGAGCGTGCGCACGATGCGGTCCCGTGTCTCAGCGGGATCGATCACCTCGTCGTACGCGTACCGGCGCGCCGCGCTGAGAGCGAGGCTGCCCTCGCGCATGCTCGCGGCGAGCTCGTCGCGGCGGTCCCTGTCCGAGGGACCGCCGGCGCCGCCGTCGCCGTCGGCGGGCAGCGTCGGCCGCGCCTCCCTGCGCTGGATCAGCGCTGCGGCACCCTCGAGCGACATCCCGCCGGCTTCGACGGTGGGCCACCCCAAGCGCAGGTCGGTCGGTTGGAACATGCCGCCCATCGCCATCGGCCCGAGCCCGTAGGCCTTGCGGATGTGCACGAGGAAGAGCGGTACGGTGCGATGGACCTGGGCCATCAGCGGTCGGGCGTGGTGGCGGGCGATGCCGGCGCGTTCTGCCTGTGGTCCCAACATGAACCCGGGGTTGTCCATCAGCGACACGATCGGGAGGTCGTACGCGTCGGCGAGCCGGATGAACCGGGCGAGCTTGTCCGCGGCGTTGGAGTCGATCGCCCCGGCGATCGGCGACAGCGGTTGGTTGGCGATGATCGCCACCGCGTGACCGCCCATCCGCGCGAGCGCGGTGATCGCCGCGGTGCCCCACGCCGGGCGCAGCTCGAACACGCTGTCCTCGTCGGTGAGCGCGCGCACGACCTTGCGCATGTCGTACACGCCACGGCGGTTGTCAGGGACGATCGCGCGGATCGTGTCGTGCGTCGGCGACCGTGTGAACTCGGTGCGCTCGACGAGGAAGTACGACAGGTAGCGGCGCACGAGCGCGGCTCCCTCGGCATCGTTGTCGATGAGCAGGTCGATGCCGCCGTTCTGCTCGTGCATCTCCGACGGGCCGAGCTCCTCGGGCGTCATCTCGATCCCGAGTGCCGCCTCGACGAGCGGCGGGCCACCGATGCCGATCGCGCTGCCGCGGGTGGCGAACACCACGTCCGACATCCCGGCGATGCTGGCGTTGCCGGCGAACGAACGACCGGAGACGACGGACACCGTCGGGACCAGTCCCGAGAGCAGGGCCATGCCGTCGAACGTGCCGACCTCGTGCAGCATCGCCGCCCCGCCGAAGCCGGCGGCCCCGCCGCGCAGGCCCTGCGCTCGCGCGCCGCCACCGTCGGCGAAGCACACGAACGGCCACCGGTAGCGGATCGCGAGGTCCATGATCCGGTCGATCTTCGAGTGGTTGATCCCGGTCTGCGTGCCGCCCCACACCGAGTAGTCGTACGACGAGATCGAGATCGTCTTGCCGAACACGGTGGCGAGCCCGGCGACGAGTCCCCCCGCGGGCTCGTCGTCCGCGCCGGCGAGCACACCCGTCTCGACGAACGAGCCGGGATCGATGACCGCGTCGATGCGCTCTCTGGCGGTCAGCCGGCCCCGCGCGTGGACCTTCGCCACCGTCTCCGGGCGGGCGCCGTCGTAGGCGCGTTCGCGGGCCTCGTGGAGCTGATCGATCGTTGCGTCGTCCATCCGCTACCTCCAATCCTGGGCAAGCGGTTCGTTCGAGGTCACGCCCGCGGCGTGCAGCGCGGCGATCTCGTCGTCGTCCAGTCCGAGCAGGTCGCGCAGGACCTCATCGGTGTGCTGGCCGTACAGCGGTGCGGGCCGCTCGATCACCGCCGGCGTCGCCGCGAGGCGGACCACCGGACCGGGATACGGATGTGCGCCCACCTCGTCGCGGTCGATGATCCGGTAGAACTCGCGGGCCCACAGCTGCTCGTCCATCGCGAGCTGCGACGAGCGCGCGGCAAGCGCCGCGGGGATGCGCGCCGCTTGCAGCCGGTCCACCGCGTCCGTGGCGTCGACGTTCGCCGTCCAGGCGCCGACGGCTGCGTCGACCCGGTCGCGGTCGACCACCCTGCCGGCCACGCTCGCGAGTCGCCTGTCGGCGGCGAGATCGGTGCGGCCGATCACCTCGCAGAGCCGGTGCCACTCGTCGTCGTCACGGACCGCGATGGCGATGCGGTCGCCGTCGGGCAGGCAGCGGTAGAGGCCGTGCGGACACGAGCCGGGCCGGTCGTTGCCGACCCGTTCCGGGTCGACGCCCGTGCGCGTGGCCTGCACCAGCTCGCCGGCGATGAAGGTGGTGAGCGTTTCGATCTGGCTGAGGTCGATGTAGTCGCCCTCACCGCACCGCGCCCGCCGCTCGATCGCGGCGACGACGGCGAACGCGCCCATCGCCGCCACCATCGCGTCGGTCACCGAGGCACCGATCAACGTCGGTGGGCCGCCGCGCGCGCCGGTCAGGTACGCGAGCCCGGAGACCTCCTCGGTCGGGAACGCGAACGCGGAGTAGTCGCGCCACGGCCCTGTCTGGCCGAAGCCGGAAAGCGCGGCGACGATGATCCGCGGGTTCGCCGCGCGCAGCACGTCGTAGCCGAGCCCGAGCTTGTCCATCACACGTGGCGTGAAGTTCTCGACGACGACGTCGGCGTCGGCCACCAGGCCGAGGAAGAGCCGCCGCCCCTCGTCCGACGCGAGGTCGAGGGAGATCCCGAGCTTGCTGCGGTTCACCGCGTTCCAGATCGGGTTGCGCTCGTACATCTTGTCGGCCGTCAACCCGGCACCGCCGCGCCAACCGTCCAGCCGCTGCGGCGCCTCGATCTTGATCACCTCGGCGCCGAAGTCGCCGAGGATCATCGTCGACAGCGGTCCGGCCTGCCACGCCGTCAGGTCGAGGACGCGCTGGCCGGCGAGCGGCGCTGACGCGTTCACGCGCTCGCCTCGACGATCGTCGCGAGCACGGCGTCCGTGTCCGCGCCGACGCGAGGAGCAGGACGGAACGTGGCGAACGCGCCGGAGGCGAGCTGGAACGGCGTCGACGGCAGGCGCAGCATGCCCAGCTCGTCGTCGTCCACGTCGACCCAGTAGCCGCGGGCTGCGTACTGCGGCGAGCTGAGCACCTCTGTCGGCGACGCGACGATCGTCACCGCCACGCGCATCGCCTGCGCGGCGTGGAACGTGCTGTGCGCCGACTGCTCGGCGGCCCACGCGGCGACGATGCGGTCGAGCTCCGCGGCCACCTCCGGGTTCGCCCGTTCGACGCCGGTCCGGTACCGCGGGTCGTCGATCAGGTCGGGCCGCCCCATCAGCCGGCACAGGCCCTGCCAGTGGCCTTGGGTGAGGACGCTCACACCGAGCGAGCCGTCG
Organism: Ilumatobacteraceae bacterium; assembly: GCA_025464045.1. Taxonomy (GTDB): domain Bacteria; phylum Actinomycetota; class Acidimicrobiia; order Acidimicrobiales; family Ilumatobacteraceae; genus JAODBQ01. The sequence continues at coordinate 5,134 of JAODBQ010000585.1, read as the reverse complement.
GCGCACGGGTAGATGCCGAACGGGTAGCCGTCGCCCATGCGCGGCATGTCGAGGCCGGTGTAGGTGAAGAAGACGGTCGGCGCAGTGAGCAGGTGCACGAACGCCTCGTTGAGGCACACCTCGACGAGCTGCCCAGCGCCGGAGGTGCGCCGGGCAGCGATCGCCAACAGCGCGCCGAGCGCCGCGAACGTACCGGCGCCGCAGCGTGCGCTCGGCGCCCCGGGCATCACCGGCGGCCCCCCGTGCGGGCCGTGGGGGAGCCATCCACCGGCGGCGAGCTCGGTCAGCTCGGTCGACTGCCAACCGGCGCGTGGACCGTCGAGCCCGTACGGCGAGAACGCGACGAGGATCAGGCGCGGGTCGGCCGCGAGCAGCGCGTCGTAGCGGACCCGCACGTCCGGGGCTTCGCCGAGCGCGCCGTCGTCGAGGACGACATCGACGTTGGACGCGAGGCGTTCGACGAGCCGCTCGCCGTTCGCCGTGGCGAGGTCGACGACGACGGAGCGCTTCTGCGCGTGGAGGAAGCGATCGGCGCCCGTTGCCGCGGCGCGCGCCTCGTCGGGCCGGTGCGGTGACTCGACCTTGACCACGTCCGCGCCGAGCATCGCCAGCAGCCGACCGCAGTACGCGCCGGGGAGCCCGGTCGTCAGCTCGAGCACGGTCACGCCGTCGAGTGCGAGCGACCCTCCCATGGGCGGACAACCTACGTGGCCCCTCCCGCCGATCTTCGGTCGTCGACGCCCGACACGTCGCCGACGGTCGGGCGGGTGCACCGCCGGGCGCCCGGGCGCTCCTGCTACGCGAACTCGATGCCCGCGTAGTCCGTGTCGGCAACCTCGGTGATGCGGGCGCGGAACTTGGGCGTGCCCCCGTTGTAGACGAGGTAGCGGATCGTGCCCTGCTCGTGACCCTCCACGTTGGAGTTGTAGCCGGTGAACCAGCCCTGCGCCTTGCGCATCAGCATGATCCCGTAGAGCTTGGCCACGTGGGCGCCCCACTCGGCCTCGGCCTCGGGCGTCGCTTCCTCGCGGACGTAGTCGTGCGCCCACATGTACTGCAGCAGGTCGGTGGCCCAGTCGACGCCGATCTCGATGCCGCGCGGGAAGTTCGTCGACGCCGAACCGCTCTGCGGACCGGTCGGCATGATCATGTTCGGGAAGCCCGAGACCTGCAGCCCGAGGAACGTCCGCGGCCCGTCGGCCCACTTGTCGCGCAGCGACTGGCCGCCGACGCCGCGGATGTCGATGCGGTCGTAGGCCCCGGTGATGGCGTCGAAGCCGGTGGCGTAGACGATGATGTCGAACTCGTGCTCGCGCTCGGTGGTGCGGATCCCGTTCGTGGTGATCCGCTCGATCGGCGTCTCCTGGAGGTCGACGAGGTGGACGTTGTCGCGGTTGTAGGCCTCGTAGTAGCGCGTCTCCATCGGGACCCGCTGCACCCCGAAGCCGTGGTCCTTGGGGATCAGCTTCTCGGCCAGCGCCGGATCGTCGACCCGCGACCGGATCTTGTCGGCGATGAACTCGGAGAACTCGGCGTTCGCCTCCTCGTCCATGAAGATGTCGCGGAAGTTGGCCAGCCAGATGCCGAACCCGGGCTCGCCGTAGAGCTTCTCCCACATCGCCACGCGCTCCTCGCGGGGCACCTCGAAGAACGGGCGGCGGTCCGGCTCGTGGATGAACCCGCCCGGCGTGCGCGCGCAGATGGCGAAGATCTCGTCGTAGCGGGTCTTGATCTCGGCCATCTCCTCGGCGGAGATCTCCGCGTTGTGCAGCGGTGCACACCAGTTCGGCCGACGCTGGAAGACGGTGAGATCACCGACCTGGTCGGCGATCGCGCCGATCACCTGCACGCCCGTCGCGCCGGTGCCGATCACGGCGACGCGCTTGCCGGCGAAGTCGACGGGCTCCTGTGGCCAGTTGTAGGTGTGGAACGACTGGCCGGCGAAGCTGTCCAGCCCCTCGTAGCGGGGCAGCGTCGGCGCCGAGAGCAGCCCGATCGCCGGGATCAGGAACCGGCAGGTGAGGTCGCGGCCGTCCTCCAGGTGCAACCGCCACAGCGTGGCGTCGTCGTCGAAGTGGGCGGACTCGACGTTGCAGTTGAACTGCATGTGCTTGCGCAGGTCGAACTTCTCCGCGACGACGTTCAGGTAGCGCAGGTTCTCGGGCTGACCGGAGAACCGCTCCTTCCAGTCCCACTCCTGCAGCAGCTCCCTCGAGAAGGAGTAGCCGTAGGTGATGCTCTCCGAGTCGAAGCGGGCGCCGGGGTAGCGGTTCCAGAACCACGTCCCACCGAGGTCCGCGCCGGCCTCGAGCACCGTCGTGCTGACGCCGAGGTCCAGCAGCCGGTGCAGCTGGTAGATGCCGCAGACCCCGGCGCCGATGATGATCGCCTCGTAGTCCGGGTTCTTGGCGTCCGATCCGTGATCCATGTGATTCCCCTGTTCGCCGACCGTGGGACCCCTTGAGCCCCACGACGCGCCAACGTGGCCGTGCACCCATGGTACGAGGCGGCGCTCCGCTGTGCCGACGCTGAGCGCCAGCCGTCCGGCTGCGGTCGGGCCGTCTCGCCGTGGGCTCAGACGGCGGGCGTCGGCTCGTCGGCGGTCATCCCGCTCTCGTACAGCGCTGCGATCTGGTCGTCGTCGAGACCGGCTTCGTGGAGGATCTCGCGGTTGTGCTCGGCGAACAGTGGGGCGGGGCGCCGGAGCTTGGCCGGTGTCCGCTCGAAGCGCCACGGCCACGTCGTCGTCGGGTACGCGCCGACGACGGGGTGCACGATCGTCTCGTACATCCCGCGGTGGTGGACGTGCGGATCGGCCATGATCTGCCAGTTGGCGAGGACCGGTCCGGCGGCCACGCCACGGGCCTGCAGGGCGTGGGCGATCTCGTACTGCTCCAGGCCTGCCGTCCACGCGGAGATCGCCGCGTCGAGCTCGTCGTGGCGGGCGTGCCGCTGCGCGAGCTCGCCGAGCGACTCGTCCTCGGCCAGATCCGGGCGCCCGACCAGCTCGGCCACCTGCCTCCACTCCGCGCCGGACCGCACCGTGATCGCGACCCAGTTGTCGTTGCCGATGCACGCGTACACGCCCTGCGGCGCCACCTTCGGATCGCGGTTGCCGTTCGGCTGCCGCAGCTCGCCGGTGCGCTGGAGCTCGATCAGGGCCTCGGCGCAGAACGTCACGCCGCACTCGTTCAGCGAGAGGTCCACCCACTGCCCCTCTCCGGTGCGCGCCCGATGCCGCAGCGCCGCCATGATCGCGATCGCGGCGTAGTTGCCCGACACCGGATCCGCGTAGAACAGCGTCGTGCGCGAGAGCTGTCCGTCGGGGTAGCCGGTGATCGACGTCAATGAGCTGGTGGTCTCGATGTTCGCGCCGTAGGCGACCCAGTCGCGGTGCGGGCCGTCGCCGCCGTAGCCCGACATCGACACCATGATGATCGACGGGTTGACCGCGCGCAGGTCCTCGTAGCCGAGGCCGAAGTTGGGCATGACTCGTGCGCTGTTGTTCTCGATGACGACGTCCGCGGTCTTCACCAGTTCGAGGAACGCAGCCCGGCCGTCCGGCTTGCTCATGTCGATGCAGACGCCGCGCTTGTTGCGGTTCATCTCGTTGAAGTACATCGCGCGATGGTGCGGCTGGCGCTGGAAGTCCTGCGTCGGACCGACCCAGAACAGGGCGCGTGTCGCCGGCCGCGTGGCCCACTCGACCTTCACGCTGTCGGCGCCGAGGTCGGCGAGGAACCGGCCGGCGACCGGGCCGGCCCAGTTCGTGGTGACCTCGATGATGCGCACGCCCTCCAGCGGCAGGTGCGCCGCATCGCCGTCGTCGGGCGTCGACGAGCTCTCGGCGCGTGTCGATGCGGTGCCCGGTGTGGCATCGGGCGGACGGCTGCCCGAGTGCGCGCCGATCGCCGGGGCCGGGCCCCGCCGGGAGGACGGGGTGGCCGAGAGCTTGTACGGCTGACCGGGGAAGGCGACGTCGCCCTCGCGCTCCCACCACGCGCGTGCGGCGAGCTGCTCGTCGGCGAGCACACCTTCACCGTCGAGCACGGGGGTCACCGCGACGCGCAGCAGCTGACCGAACTCGACGATCTCGGCGACCGTCTTGTCCTTCGCCCACTCGGCGACGGCCGCGAAGATGCGCGGGATGTTGGCGTTCCAGGTCGGCAGGTCGACCGTCAGGTTCTCGGCCTCGAGGTCGGGCCGCTCGATCATCACGAACAGATCGTCCTTGGGGACGATCCGCATGACGTAGATCCAGCCGTCGAGGGCCCGGATGAGGTCGTTCGGCTGACGCTGCAAGGGCATCCCGCACGCCGCCCACGACGAGATCAGCCACGCGTGCGCGGTGAGCGCGGCGTCGAGGTCGGCCACTTCTACCCGCTGACCCCGCCCGCTGTGGTCGCGCTCGTGGAGACCGACGAGGGCGGCCAGCGCAGCATGGGCAGCGGCGTGGAGCTGGGCCTGCGGACCGGGTAGCCAGATCGGCTCACGGTCCGGTGCGCCGGTGAAGTACAGGTAGCCGCCCATCGCCCAGGTGACGAGGTCGCTGCTCGCCCAGTCGGCGTACGGACCCGACCGTCCGAACGGGGACAGGTCGACGAGCACGGTGCCGTCGGCGCGACCGTCGAGGGCCGCCGCGTGCCACGGCGAGGAGCCGTCGGTGAGCACGACGTCCGCCGCGTCGCGCCACGCCGCGAAGTCGGCATCGTCGGCGGGCACGACGGACTGCTTGCCGCCGGAGAGGTAGTCGAACAGACCGTGCTCGCGCAGCGCGCTGCCCGAAGGCGGCTCGATCAGGACGACCTGCGCGCCGAGATCGGCGAGCAACTTCCCCGCGAGCGCCCCCGACACCGCGGCGGAGAGATCGAGAACGAGCACACCTTCGAGCGCCGACGCCGTCATGGCGCGAAGTAAAGCACCGCCGACAACCGCCGACCCATGCGGAGCTCCCGCCCCCGTCCCTCGGCAAAGCCGAGTGGGCGCGGATCCTGCGCGATGGCGCAGGAATCGCGCCCTCTCGGTGGGCGTTCGGGCAGGCTGGGGCTGGAGGTGCGCGCTGATCTGCGGGGGGCGGGCGCTCGGCCATTACGGTCGGTCGGGTGCCACAGGTGTTGTAAGGTGTACGGGTCGT
>JAODBQ010000570.1 GCA_025464045.1 Ilumatobacteraceae bacterium | reverse complement strand
ACGGACGGGCGCGGCGGGCGGGGCGGGAGACCCACGGACGGGCAGGGCGGGGCGCCGGAGCGTGGTGCCCCGCCGGGCACGAACCACCCGGCGTCGCGAAGGGGTGGGTCCTACACTCGGGCCATGTCGTCGGACCTTCCGGGGCGTTGGGGAGACGGCGAGCCGGCGCAGGGTTCACGCCTGCCGGGGATCACCGTCGCCGCGGCGGCGTCGCTCGGCGCGGGCGCCGTGCACGCGGCCGCCGCGGGCGTGCACGCCGACCACGCCGCGCTGGCACGCATCTTCGTCGTGCTGGCCGCGGCGCAGCTGACCGCCGGCGTGCTGGCGATGTTGCGGCCGAGTCGGGTGGCCTGCTGGGTGATCGCCGCCGTCAACACCGTCGCCGTCGGCGGCTGGCTGCTCACCCGTGTCGCCGGGATCAACTGGATCGACGGTCTGCAGGTGCGCGAGTCGCCACAGTTCGCGGACACCGCGTGTGCCGCGCTCGGCGCCATCGCGGTGGGCACCGCGGCATCGGCTGCGCTGATCGGATGGCACCGGGTGACGGCGCGGCGTCCAGCCACGGCAGCTCTCCCGGCACTCGCCGTCATCGCGCTCGCGCTGCCGGCGATGCTCTTCGGCGGCACGGCCGCACACTCCCCTACTGCAGGCGCGGCGACGGTCCCGACGACATCGACGCACGAGCACTCCGCCGACACGAGCGCGACCACCACCGCTCCGGACAGCGGCGTCACCCCCACCACGTTCGACGAGAGCCAACCGCACCAGCACGACGCCAACGGCAACCGGGTGCCGGTCGGCGCGACCACCACGGTCGTCGCAGCTGCGATGGCAACCGACGGCACTCCACTGCGGCCGTGGCCGCGCCCCTGGGATCCGACGCAGCCGATCGACGTGGGCGGCGTCGCCGGTGTGACGGCCGAGCAGGAGGCCCGGGCGACGACGTTGATCGAGCGCACGCTCAGCGACCTGCCGAAGTACGCCGATCCCGACGCCGCGATCTTGGACGGGTACACCTCGATCGGCGACGCCGCGACGGGTGACGAGCACTACATCAAGTCCGGTCTGATCCAGGACGACGACATGCTCGACCCATCCGCCCCCGAGAGCCTCGTCTACAAGGTCGACGGGGAGCAGCGCACCCTTGCCGGAGCCATGTACATCGTCAGCACCCGAGCGCTCGACGACCCGTCGCTGACGAGCTACGCCGGATCGCTGATGACGTGGCACGAGCACAACAACCTCTGCTGGGGCGTCGGCGCCGACGGTGCGCCGAAGGTGGTCGGGCTCACCGACGCCGACGGCAACTGCGCCAGGGGCGTGCAGGCCGGCGGCGACACCCCGATGGTGCACGTCTGGATCGTGCCGGCGGAGTGCGGAGTGTTCTCGGCCCTCGAGGGCGTCGGCGCCGGCAGCACCGCCGTGCCCGAGGATCAGCGCACCGACCAGTGCGCGAGCGCGCACGACCACGGCAGCGGCACCACGCCGAGCACCGACGCCTCGACGCCGACGACGACGCCCGCCCGGACGGCTCCGGCGACGACGGTCCCCAGCGCGGTGCCGTCGTTGTCGTACGACCCGAGCAAGCCGATCGACCTCGGCGGTGTGGGCGGGGTGACGCCCGAGCAGCAGGCAGCCGCGGAGAACCTCGTCGCCATCAACGTCGTGCGCCTGCCCCAGTGGAGCGACGTCACGAAGGCGCAGGCCGCCGGCTACCACAGCATCGGCGACGCAGGCACGGGCTACGAGCACTACGTCGACTGGAACGCGATCAACGACGACGTCTGGCTCGACCCCGACCACCCGGAGAGCCTCGTCTACCAACCGCAACCGGACGGTTCGAGGAAGCTCGTCAGCGCGATGTACATGCTGCCCGACGCGGTCGCGCTCACCGACGTACCGAACATCGGCGGAGCGCTGATGCAGTGGCACATCCACGACAACCTGTGCTTCACCACGGATCCCGTGGCGCCGCAGGTCGCCGGCCTGACGAACGCCAACGGCACGTGCCGCGCGGGGCTGCAGACCTTCCCCCACGCGCCGATGATCCATGTCTGGATCGTGCCGAACAAGTGCGGACCGTTCGCTGCGCTCGACGGACTCGCCGCCGGCCAGGTCGCGCCGGGCGAGACCCAGCAGTGCGACCACGTGCACGGCGACGGCCTCCTCGGCTGATCAGCCGAGCTCGCCGAGGACCTCCGCGGTGTGCTCGCCGAGCGTCGGCACGGGGCCCGGCCGGAACTCGTAGCCTCCGAAGTCGAGCGGGTTGTTCACCGCTCGGTACGGCTCCTCGCCGTCGCGCGGGCTCATCTCCACGAACCCTCGCGCGGCCTGCGCCTGCGGGTCGGCGATCACGCCGGGGATCGAGCTGATCGGCGCCCACCACACGTCGTGCTGGTCGAACGCCGCGGTGAGCTCGTCGTACGGCACGAGCGCGAACGCTGCGTCGAGGGCGGCGATCGCCGCCTCGCTGTTGTCCTTCAGCGCACGTGCGTCGACGAAGCGCTCGTCGGCGGCGAGATCGGGACGTCCGATCGCCGCGATCAGCTTCGGCCAGTGCCGATCCGCTTCGAGCAACAGGAGCCAGAAGCCGCGTCCGTCCGCCGCCTGGTAGCTGTTGACGAGTGGGCTCGGGTTGCGATCACGGGTCCGCGTCGAAGCCCGTCGGCCGAGGCGGAGCTGGATCCCGATGTCCCACGACAGCGCGTACATCCCAGTGCGCAGCAGGCTCGTGGCGACGAGACCGCCGTGGCCGGTGCGCTCGCGCTCGAGCAGCTTGGCCATCACCCCGGCCGCCAGGGACAAGCCGGTGATGTGGTCGCCCATCCCGCTCTGGATCGCCGGCGGGAGCTGGCCCGGCGGCACGATGGTGTGGGCCAGCCCGCTGCGTGCCCAGAACGCGCCGACGTCGTAGCCGGCGCGATCGCGGTCCGGACCCTCGAGCCCGTACCCGGTCAGGCTGGCGTAGACGAGCCGGGGGTGTCGGGCGAGCACGTCGTCGTGGTGCAGGCCGAGGCGACGCAGCGCGCTCGGGCGGACGTTGGTGATGAACGCGTCGGCGCTGGCGAGCAGCCGCTCCATCGACTCGCGCGCTTCGGGCAGTTGCAGATCGAGCATCACCGAGCGCTTGCCGCGGTTGTCCGATTCGAAGGGGGGCACCGCGGACTGGGTCTTCACCCCGACGGCGCCGAAGATCCGCCGTTGCGGATCGCCGGCTGGCGGCTCGACCTTGATCACGTCGGCGCCCCAGTCCGACAGCAGCCCGGCCGCCGCCGGACCTGCGACCCACACCCCCAGCTCGACGATGCGGAAGCCCGCGAGCGGTCCCGTGCCGGAGGCGCCGTTCATGTGCGCGGCCGCATCGTTCCCTCCGCCTCGCTGTCACGGATGAACAGCGCGGCGAACGCAGCCAGGAACGCGAACCCGACGGCCGCCCCGAACGCCCAGTGGAAGCCGGTGAGGGCGCGACTGACCTCGTCGGCACGCGGCAGTCGGTCCAGCGCCATGTGCGCGGTGAGGACGCTGGCCAGGATGGCCACGCCGAGCGACACGCCGATCTGGCGCTGCGTCGAGAAGATGGAGCTCGCCCGCCCGGTCTCCGAGGGTGAGATCGTCGCGTAGCTCGCGGCCTGCATCGGCACGAAGGCGAAGCCCATGCAGAGGCCACGCAGGAACATCAGGATGCGGATGGTCCACAGGCTCGTGTCGAGGCCGATCTGGGTGAACGTGGCGATGGTCAAGCCGGCAGCGAACAGGCCGCCCGCCATGAGCCGGCGCGGTCCGATCTTGCGGTAGACGCGCCCGGCGACGAGCGACGAGAGCATGATTCCGAACGCCTGCGGGAACGTCGTCAGCCCGCTGGTCAGGGCGTTCTGGCCGCGCAGCAACTGGAGGTACAGCGGCATCACGAACGTCAACCCGAGGAAGCTCGCCATCGAGATCAGTCCGACGATGTTGCACTGCCGGAACAGTCGGTTGCTCAGCAGGCGCAGGTCGAGCATCGGCCGGTCGACGTGCAGCTCGGTGTAGACCATCCCGATCGCGCAGAGCACGCCGACCGCCGCGGTGACCACGACGGGTTTGGACGCCCAACCAGCCGACGGTCCGTCGCTGAGCGCGAACACGACGAGCGCCAAGGCAGCGGCCGACAGCAGGAACCCGGGCACGTCGAACGTGCCGACATCGTGTTCCTTGTGGTCGCGAAGGTTCCTCCATCCGAAGAGGAACGCGACGATCCCGATCGGGACGTTGATCAGGAAGATCCAGTGCCAGCTGGCGTGGGTCACGAGGAGGCCACCGAGCACGGGGCCGGCGGCCGGAGCGCAGAGCGCCGGGATCATCACGATCATCGCCGCCTTGGCCCGCTCCGACGGCGGGAAGGCCCGGTACAGCATGGCGATGCCGACCGGGGTCAGCATCCCTCCGCCGATGCCCTGCAGCACCCGGAACAGGATCAGCTGACCCATCGACTGCGACAGCGAGCACAGCAGCGAACCCGCGGTGAACGCCGTGAGGGCGAACAGGAACACCTTCTTGGTGCCGTACCGATCGCCGAGCCAACCGGAGGCCGGGATCCAGACAGCGAGGCTGACCGTGTAGCCGAGCACGACCCACTCCGCCTTGCCGGAGTGGAACACCTCGCCGAGCTTTGGGATCGCGACGTTGACGATCGTGGTGTCGAGGATGTCGAGGAACAGCGCCGTGACGTACACCACGGCCACGATGTACTTGTACTGAACCCTGCGGCCGAAGACATCGACCTGGTCACCTGCGATCGGTGAGA
>JAODBQ010000527.1 GCA_025464045.1 Ilumatobacteraceae bacterium | reverse complement strand
CGGGGCCGAGCGCATCGAACAGGTCGCTCAGCGCGGCGCGCTCGTCGGAGGTCACGGTCATGGACGTACGGTACCCAGCCGCAGTGGCGGTGTGACGAACGACCTGGCGATCGACCGGCACCGGTGCGGCCGGGTTCCCTAGCGTGCGCACCCGTGCTGTCAGCCGGACTCCGACCGTTGCGGCACCGCACCTTCCGGTTGTTCTGGGGCGCCGGCGCGGCGTCGGACATCGGGACCTGGGTCCAGCTCGCGGCGATCGGATCGCTCGTCGCGGCATCCAGCGGAAGCGCCCTGTCGACCGCGATGGTGGCGGCAGCGACGTTCGCGCCACAGGGGATCTGCTCGCCGATCGGCGGGCTGCTCGCCGACCGCTTCGAGCGCCGCCGGGTGTTCCTGATCACCCTGGGCGCACAGGCGGTCGTCACCACCGTGATCGCGTTCGTGGTCGGCGGCGGCCTGCGCGACCCGGCGGTGCTCAGCCTGCTGGTCCTGTTCCAGAGCAGCGCCGGCGCGCTCGGCGCGCCGTCGTTGCAGGCGATCCTCCCCGACCTCGTCCCCGCTGACGAGCTCACCGCCGCCGTCGCCCTCGGGATCACCAGCTGGAACTCGGGGCGGGTCGTCGGGCCGCTGCTCGCCACGGCCCTGGTCCCGTTCGGGGCGCAGTGGGCGATCGCCGCCAACGCGGTGAGCTTCTACGTGCTGTGGTTCGCCATCCGTCAGAGCCGCAGCCGCTTCCGTCCCGCCACCCGGGTCTGGCAGTCGGCGCGACGCGAGCTGGTCGCCGGCATCGATGCGCTGCGCCGCAGCCGGGGTTGCGTCACGGCGGTGATCACGGTGATCACGCTGCACCTGGTGGTGGTGCCGTTCATGGGACTGATCCCGTCCACGTCGCGGGCGCTGCTGCTGAGCCACGGCGGTGCCGTGACCGACGCCTCGGTCACGTCGATCGCGGCCCGACTGATGTCGGCACAGGGCGTCGGCGCGATCGCCGGGTCGCTGCTCGTCGCCAACCTCGTGCGCCGGCTCGACCGTTCGACGATCGTCACCGCGTTGCTCGCCGTCCTCGCGGTGCTCGCTCCACTCCACGAGTACGCGCCGTCGTGGATCGTCACCGCGCTGCTCGTGTTCGTGATGGGCTCGTGCGTCGCGGTGGTGCAGAGCGTGTTCGGCGGGGTCGTGCAACGCGATGCCTCGCCCGAGCACCGCGGCCGGATCCTGTCGTGGTACCAGGGCATGAACGGGCTCGCCTACGGGATCGGACTGCTCGGGCTCGGTGCGGCATCGGATCGCTACGGCCTGCGCACCGTCTTCGTCGGCTCGGGCATCGCGCTCGTGGTCCTGATCCTCGCCTGCCGTCGCTCGTTGACATGGGCGAGCGCCGTCGACGACACCGACGCGGACATCCCCGAACCGATCATCGCCGCCGCGCTGAGCTGAGTGAGCCGGCGCGCCTCGCCGACCGCTTGCGCGCCGTCGTGGTGGCGGCCGACGGCATGCTGACCGCGCGCAGCGCCTCGACCGCGCCGACGATGCAGCTGGTGTAGAACGCGGGGTCCGGGAGCAGCTCGCGGCAGGCCGTGAACGAGATCGTCACGTCGCGCTCGTAGCTGGCGATCACGTGGAACAGTCCGGCGCCGTTGAGGATCGGACCGAGCCCGAACGACCGTTCCATCCGCGCACCGCAGAAGTACAGCGGCACCGGAGATCCGGGAACGTTGGTGATCGTCGTGTTGAACGGCATCCGCCCGGTCATCCTGGCCGACGCGCGAGAGCCGAGACCGACGAGGAGGCCCGGTGCCAGCTCGGACAGCTCCACCAGGGTGCGCGCCCCGATCGCCTCGCTGAGCTGCTTGGACTCGGACGTCGAGGCGTGCACGGCCGCGAGGCGGGCGAGCGGGTCGGCAACATCGGTGGCCAGCGAGGCCACCATCATCGACACCTGGTTGCCGGCGGTGCCCTGCTGCTCCTTGCTGCGCACCGAGATCGGCACCATCGTGATCAGTGGCTCGTCGAGCAACTCGCCCTTGTCCATCAGGTAGGTCCGCAGCGCGCCACCGATCACCGAGAGGACCGCGTCGTTGACGGTGGCTCCCGGCACGGCGCTCTTCATCTGCTTCACGTCGGCCAGCGGCACCACCGTGCCGTCGAAGACGCGGTGCGCCGTCACGGGCACGTTGAACCGGGTTGCCGGTGCCTGCAGCCGGACGACGCCGCGGCGCAGGCCGCGCACGATCGGGGCGACGGACGGCATCATCCGACCGAGCGCCCGCTGGGCGCGCATCGGGTTGCCGACCGCTCGCAGCGCAGCGCGCGCCGTGAGCTGCAGCCCGCTCGGGATCGGTTCCGGGCGCCAGTGGTCAGGACCGTCGAGCGGCCCGGGATCGGCGGTGAGGTCGTGCACCGCGTTGAGGATCTCGATCCCCGACGCCCCGTCGATGGCGGCATGGTGGGTCTTCCACATCAGCGCGAACGAGCCCTTCGTGAGACCGTCGACGTTGTCCAGGCCGTCGATGACCGTGATCTCCCACGGCGCGCGGGTGAGGTCGAGCGGACGGGCGTGCAACCGTGCCGTCTGCACGCACAGCTGGCGCCAGTCCCCCGGCCTGGGCAGGGCGATGTGGCGGACGTGGAACTCGAGGTCGAACGCACCGTCCTGCACCCAGTACGGGTGATCCATGTCGAGCGGCACGCGCACCAATCGCTGCCGGAAGCTCGCGGCGCGACCGAGCCGGTCGCCGATGGTCTCCAGGATCGTCGAGAACGAGACCGTGCCCGACGGCGCCGTCGAGGCGTCGTAGAGGTACAAGCCGGAGATGTGGTTGGGGGTGCTCGGCGTCTCGCTGTACAGGAACGAGGCGTCCATCCCACTCAGCTGCTGCACGGTCCCGGCCTCCCGACACTGGCTCGGGGCACGTCAGCACCCTCGGCACGTTCGTGGTACGTCATCGCCATGCCCCTCGTCCCCCTTCGCGCCGTGGCGTGCACGAAGTGGGCACAACGTAGTGGTGCTCGCGCCGTGCGGCAAGGGTGTGCGGCCTCCCGGGGCGGGCTCGAGCCTCGGTCCCGCCTCGCCCGCCTCGACGTTCGGACTGGAAGGTTTGTCCGACGTGCTGCGGATCGCGAGGCGCTGCGCCCCTCCGCCGGACCTCGTCGCCCGCACGATCGTGTCGGCGGTGCAGAGCGCCCGGCCGTTGCGCCGCTACGTCGTCGGCGCGGACGCGCTGGCGCGGATGGTCAGCGGCGCGGATGCGCGGCGATGATCGCGCGCAGGCACGGGCAGACCCGCGAGGGATCGAGCACGGCGGGGCTGCGCCACTCGCGCACGGTGCTGCGCAGCACGCCGGGTGGGCGAGGCACGAAGCTGTCGCGACCTTCGGCGACGAGGTCATCGAAGGCGACCATCAAGTCGTGGCGCGACGGCAGTCGCACCTCGTCGTGGAGGATCGCGCAGCTCGCGGTGTGGTAGCGCGAGCCGTGCTCGGCCCGGCACACCTCGATCTTGCCGGTGCGGTCCTGCGCGGGGGCGGCACCTGTGCGGCGCGCAGCGTGGCGGCCGGCCCTCTGGTCTCTGCGTGCCGCTGGGTGCTGCGGACGGGTCGCGACGTCAGTCGTCATCTGGGTTCTCTCTGGTTCTGGCACAGGATGTGCGTCGCGAGTCCGTTCGGCTCCGGAGCTCTTGGGCGACCGGGAGCGAGCGTCTCACGCGATGGTGCTGCCCAGCGCGGTGTCATCACGCAGCGGGTATCAGCAACGTCAGGGTACCGGGCCGCGCGCGATCGAGGGCCCCGGCCGCGATCCGGGTCCGTGGTCGACTCGGTGCGCCGCGGTCAGACGTCCATGCCGAAGCGGTCCTGGAGCGAGGCCGCCAGCGCATCGAGCTGGTCGCCGGGCAGCGGCGCCAGGATCGCTCGCGACACGCCGAGCGCTTGCAGCTGCTCGATGCGGCCGGCGAGATCGTCGAAGTTGCGACCGAAGCTGCCCGCGGTCAGCTCCACCTCGGACGGGTCGCGGCCGAGCTCGGCGCACGCGCTGCGGAAGATCTCGAACACCTCGGTGACCTCGGCGACGCTGCCGTTGCCGGGGAAGAAACCGTCGCCGAGGCGCGCTGCGCGGCGCGCCGCTGCCTTGCTGTGCCCACCGACGACGATCGGCACGGTGCCGCGGTGCGGGTGCGGCATGCTGATGCAGTTGTCGAACGACGTGTACGTGTTGTGCACGCTCGCCTTGTCGTGCGTCCACAGGGCCCGCATCGCCTCGATGTAGTCGTCGAGGCGGCGGCCGCGATCGGTGAACGGGACGCCGAGAGCATCGAACTCCTCCTCCAGCCAGCCGACGCCGA
>JAODBQ010000512.1 GCA_025464045.1 Ilumatobacteraceae bacterium | reverse complement strand
CCCGAGGACCGCACGGACACGGGCGACCGACTGCAGCCGAAGCGGGCCGACGAGCAGCTCTGCCCGCGCTGCTTCCTGCTCGTGCGCCAGAACGCCCCCCTCTGTCCCGTCGGCGACGACGACTGCCCGATCTTCTCCTGACCCCATGGGCGCATCGCCGTGTGAGCTGATGCAGCGAGCCGTCACGTCCGTGGTCAACAGGGTCCGGGTGGCGCGGTGGATCGGCGAACAGGCGGTCCTGTACGGGCGCAAGGAGGTGGCCAGAGCCTTTGAGGAGGGCAGCAACCGCCCGGGCCCGTCGGTGCCCGACGTGTCCACGGACGAGCCCGACGTCGGAGATCTCGTGTCCGCCGACCTGCCGTCGGCGCGGCTCGACACCGACAGGATCGACGCCGAGCCGATCGACGCCGAGACGTTCGACGCGGAGACGTTCGTGGCCGAACCCCCGACGCCGGCGGAACCACCGACGCCGACGGACGTCGTGGACCTCGTGGCCTCCGCGGCGGGCGGCCCGCCGCCGGTGCCGTTCGACGGCTACGACACGTTGCCGGCCGCGCACATCGTCCAGCGGCTGACGCGGCTCGGCCCGGCGGAGCTCGCCGTGGTGCGCGGCTACGAACTGGCCCATCGTGCGCGCCGGACGGTGGTCGCCAAGGTCGATCAGCTGCTCGACGCGTGATGGACGAGCAGGTGCGGCCGGCGACCGTCGCCGATGCTCCCGCTCTCGCCCAGCTCGAGCGTGAGGCGCGCGAGGCGTTGATCGAGCAGCGCGGTGGACCGCAGTTGCTCGCCGAGCAGCCGCCCGTCGCCGACTGGGCAGAGCTGATCGAACGGACCGACGCTGAGGTGTACGTCGGCGCGATCGACGGGGTGATCCTGGCCCTCCTCGAGGTCGCCTACCTCGGCGAGGTCGCGGTGGTCCGCCAGGTGTACGTGGAGCCGGAGGCGCGGGAGCTCGGACTGGGGGACTGGATGCTCGCCGCGGCGATGGACGCGGCGCGCGGGCGCGGGTGCAGCGCGGTCGAGGGCACCGCGCTGCCCGGTGATCGCAACACCAAGAACCTCTACGAGCGGGCGGGCGTCACGGCCCGCAAGATCACGGTCTGGAAGCGGCTCTGACCGTCGCGGTCAGGCGCCCGTCCACTTCGGGGCACGCTTCTCGATGAACGCGGTGAGGCCTTCCTTGGTGTCGGTCGACTTCATCACGTCGGCGAACACCGTGTCCGTCATCTTCTTCAGCGTCTCGTCGTCCTCGTAGGCCGCGGCGAGGACCACCTTGCGACTCGCCCAGACGGCGAGCGGAGCGTTCTCGCAGATCTTCTCGGCGAGGGCGATGGCCGTCTCCTCGGCCGCGCCGGGCTCGACGAGGCGGGCGATCAGGCCCAGCGCGTAGGCCCGCTCGGCGGGGATCGGCTCGCCGGTGAGGATTGCCTCCATCGCCGCCGCCTGGCCGATCGCACGCGGCAGCCGGAACAGGCCACCGGCGCCGGCGATCAGGTTGCGCTTGACCTCGGCGAGCCCGAACGACGAACGGGTGGTGGCGACGACGATGTCGGATCCGAGCACGATCTCACAACCACCCGCCGTGGCCAGGCCGTCGACGGCGACGATGATCGGCTTCTTGCGCTCGCGGTAGACGTAGCCGGCGAACCCGCCGCGCTTGGTGCCGAGCGGCGGTCCGCCGCTGTTGATCGCCTTCAGGTCGGCGCCGGCGCAGAACACCGGGTTGCTCTGGCCTTCGGTGTTGGCCCGCAGCACGCCGATCCAGACGCTGTCGTCGGCCTCCATCTGATCGATCGCCGCCTCCATGTCCGCGGCGAGCTCGCCACTGACGGCGTTGCGCGCCTCCGGACGGGTGAGGGTGAGGAGCGCAACGCGCCCGCGGGTCTCGTACAGCACCTTGTCGGACATGAGCCGAGACAGTACGGGTCGCCGCGCCGTCGCCGCCACCCGGGTCGGCCAGGACGGGCCGGGCTGGGCGGAGGCCGGGCTGGGCGGCGGGGGTCAGTCGTCCGGGGTGAACGCGTCCAGGTCGACGAGCTCAGCGGTCGCGGCGTCGGCTTCGTTCGCGGTGCGGTCGTCGACCTCGAGGCTGCTCGTGTCGATCTCTGCGGTGTCGTCCTGCGCCGGGTCCGCGTCGAGGGAGACGATGGCGGGCACGTGCTCCGTCGCGTCGCCGTCCTCCGGCCATTGTTCCGCCTGCTCGGACTCGGTGAGGACGTCGGCGTCGGTGCTGACGACGACGGGCTCGTGGACCGTCGCGTCCGCGTCGATTTGTTCGGCCGGTTCGACGATCGCGGCGTTGGCCTCGTCGGAGGCGTGGTCCGCGGCGTCGACGATGGCGCCCGTGTCCGCCTCGTCCAGCGAGGCCTCGACCGGCGGGTACACCGTGGCGGGCTCGGCGTCCGTGTTGCTCCCTGCGTCGGCCTCGGCCTGGGGCTCTTCCGCCTCGGTGGCCACATCGGCATCGGTGCTGACGAGGACGGGCTCGTGGACCGTTGCATTCGGGTCGGTGGGCTCGACGGCCTCGGCGTGACCCGGACCCGAGCCGGTCGGCGTCTCGTTCGTGACGGAGGCGTCGGTCGCCGGGACCTCGGCGGCCGGCGTGTCGGCAACAGCGGCGTCGGCGGCAGGCGTGTCCGCGGCCGGGGTGGACGCCGGCGGCGGCGGGATCGGTGCCTTCGCGGCAGCCTTCTTGGCCGGTGCCGGGCGCGCCGGGCGCAGCGGCTTGGGCGACTGCCCACCGGCGACGACCTCGACGCCGAACAGCGTCGCGATGTGCGGCAGCAGCGACCCGACCCGCTTCACCGTGGCGAGCAGCTCGTCGTTGATCTGTGCCGGCTTGTCGGTCGGCTGCACGTGGCTGCGGATCGGCGAGAACGCGGCGGCCTCCAGCACGGCGACCCAGCGGTCGGGCAGGGCGTCGACGCTGAGCGAGCTCGTGGTGGTGGCGGCGAGCTTGCCGGCCAGCTCGGCGGGGAAGCGGACACCGGCCTTCGGCGGCTGCGAGGACAGCTTGAGGGCGCGCACGATGCGACCGACGCCGATGGCCGCCTCGATGTCGGCGAACCACAGCGAGAGCTCCTTGTCCTGCTTGCTCGCGAGCGCCTCCTTGAGCTGCGCCGCGACCTGCCGGGTGGACTCGTCGCGGGCGACGGTGGGATCTTCGGCGGCGGCGACGACGCTGCGCAGGTCGCGCAGGTCGAGCTCTTCGAGATCGTGCAACGCAGCGTCGGCGCGATCCAGCCACTCGGCCACGCGCAACTTCGGCAACAGCTGCTCGGCCATGCTGAGCAAGCCCGCCGCGGGGATCTCCGGCTTGCCCTCGGACTTCAGCCGGGCGTTCTGCTCGTTGACCGCTTGGCGCACGGCGGGGAGACCGCCCTGCAGGGCGCGCTCGGCGACGGCGCGCTGCTCCTCGGGGAGGTCGGCCAGCACCGCGCTGCGGTGGGCCCGGCCGGGCTTGAGCCGCTTGGCCTTCGGCCGCTGGGGCAGCTCGGGCGGCGCAGCGAAGCGCGGTCCGCGACGCGCCGGACGATCGGTGCGCTCCGGGCGGGGGCCGCCACCGGGACGAGCGCTGCG
>JAODBQ010000497.1 GCA_025464045.1 Ilumatobacteraceae bacterium | reverse complement strand
GCCGAGGCGATCTGGCACGACGAGGTCGGCGTGCCGATGTCGCGCATCCAGCGGCTCGGCGACAAGGACAACTTCTGGCAGATGGGCGACACCGGCCCGTGCGGCCCCTGCAGCGAGATCCACATCGACCGCGGCGCGGCGTTCGGCCCCGACGGCGGCCCGCTCAACGATCCGGCCGGCGAGCGGTTCATGGAGTTCTGGAACCTCGTGTTCATGCAGTACAACCAGGCGCCGGACAGATCGCGGACGTTGCTGCCGAAGCCCTCGATCGACACCGGGCTCGGCCTGGAGCGGATGCTCGCGCTGCTGCAGGGCGTGGATGCCGTCTGGGAGACGGACCTGATCCGGCCGCTGATCGACCAGGCCTGCTCGCTCACCGGCAAGCGCTACATCCCCGGCGACTACGCGGACCCCACCAGCTTCAGCATGCGGGTGTTGGCCGAGCACGCCCGCAGCAGCACGATGCTGGTCAACGACGGGGTGTTCCCGAGCAACGAGAACCGTGGCTACGTGCTGCGCCGGATCATCCGCCGCGCCGTGCGCCACGCGTACTCCCTCGGCACCGAGCAGTTGGTCATGCCGTCGCTCGTCGAGACCGCGATCGACGTGATGGGCAACGCTTACCCGGACGTCGCCAAGAACCGCGACTTCATCGTCGGGGTGATGACGCGCGAGGAGGAGCGCTTCCGCCAGACGTTGAAGACCGGCCTGGCGATCCTCGAGGACGAGCTGATCACCAACCCGTCCGAGCTGGCCGGGTCCACGGCGTTCCTCCTCCACGACACGTACGGCTTCCCGCTCGAGCTCACCGAGGAGATCGCCGGCGAGCGCAGCGTCGAGGTGGACCGGCCCGGGTTCGACACCGAGATGCGGGCGCAGCGCGAGCGGGCCAAGGCCGCCGGTCGCAAGGGCGCCGGCCCCGGCGACGAACGCCTGGACAGCTACCGCGAGGTAGTCGAGCAGTTCGGCATCACCGAGTTCCGCGGCTACACCGAGAACACCACGGAGTCGCGCCTGCTCGCCGTCGTGCCGGGCAGCGAGGTCGGCACCGTGGAGATCTTCCTCGACCACACGCCGTTCTACGCCGAGTCCGGCGGCCAGGTCGGCGACACCGGCACGATCTCGTCCGACGACGGTGAGGCGGAGGTCATCGACACCACCTACGCGCTGCCGGGCCTGCGCCGCCACGTGGCTCGCGTCACCCGCGGCACGCTCGTCCCCGGGAGCACCGTCACCGCGACCATCGACGTCGAGCGGCGAGCCGCCATCCGTCGCAACCACACCGGCACCCACGTGCTCCACTACGCGCTGCGCAAGGTGCTCGGCGAGCACGTCAAGCAGGCCGGGTCCCTCGTCGGCCCCGAACGACTGCGGTTCGACTTCAGCCACTACGCCGCGCTCACGGATGCCGAGATCACCGAGATCGAGCGGATCGCCAACAGCGAGACCCTCGCCAACGCGCCCGCGCGGATCTTCGAGACCACGAAGGACGAGGCGATGGCGCTCGGCGCGATCGCGTTCTTCGGGGACAAGTACGGCGACATCGTCCGAGTGCTCGAGGCCGGGCACTCGATCGAGCTCTGCGGCGGCACGCACGTTCGCGCCACCGGCGACATCGGCCTGATCAAGATCGTCGGGGAGAGCTCGATCGGGTCGAACCTGCGCCGCATCGAGGCCGTCACCGGCGAGAACACGCTGCGCCTGCTGCAGCGTGACGAGGCGCTCGTGGCCCAGACCGCGCGGCTCGTCGGTTCCAGCACCGACGACGTGCTCGCCGGGGTGCAGCGACGGTTGGACGAGATCACCGCGCTGAACGACGAGCTGAAGGTCCTGCGGGCCAAGCTCGCCGGCGACCAGGCGAGCGAACTCGCCGCGGCGGCCGACGACGGGGCGGTCGTCACGCGGGTCGACGGGCTGTCGCCCGGAGACCTGCGCGACCTGGCCATCGCCGTGCGCCAGCAGCCGGGCATCGAGTTCGTCGTGCTCGCCGGCACGTCCGACACGGGCGGCGTGTCGCTCGTCGCCGCGGTGCGACCGGGCAGCGGGCGCAGCGCCGGGCCGCTGATCAACGACGCGGCGCGTGCCGTCGGCGGGGGCGGTGGCGGCAAGGGCGACATCGCCACGGCGGGCGGCAAGGACCCGGCGGGCATCCCCGAAGCGTTGCGCATCGCCGTCGCGGCGGTGGCGGCGATGCGGGGACCGGGACCCCCAGCCAAGGGCTGATGCGCTCCCTCGGGCTCGACCTCGGGTCCAAACGGATCGGTGTCGCGGTCGGCGACCGCAGCGGCACCCTCGCGTCACCGCTCACCGTCCTGCAGCGCAGCGGGTCGGTCACGCGCGACCACCAGACGATCGCCGCGCTGGTCGCCGAGGAGGAGGCCGAGATCGTGGTCGTCGGGCTGCCGCTGAACATGGACGGCTCGCTCGGGCCGGCGGCGAGGGCTGCCACCGAGGAGGCGGCAGCCTTGGCTAGCGTGGTCGGCGTGCCGGTGGTCACCTTCGACGAGCGCCGCACCACGGTGACGGCACAGCGGGCGATGATCGACGCGCGGATGCGCGCCGAGGCCCGGCGGCGGATCGTCGACAAGGTCGCCGCCGCCGTCATCCTCCAGAACTGGCTCGACACGCAGGCGGCGCAGCGATGACCCAGCTCGACCACCACCACGACCCGCCCGGTCCCGCGGTACCCGGCCAGCCGACCGACGCCGTCGGCGGCGACGCGGCCGGTGCTGTCGTGGCCGGTGCTGTCGTGGCCGGCGAGGCGTCCGCCGTCCGGCTACCCGGTCGTCGGCAGCGGATCCTCGAGCGCCGGGACCCGTGGTACGCCGATCCGTGGGACGACCCGAACGTCACCGATGCGCTGGCGGTCGAGCGTCCGCCCCGGTCCGGTCGGCGGGCGAAGACGATCGTGTTCACGCTCGGCGCGATCGCGATCGTCGGCGTGCTCGTGATCGGCGCCGTCGGGCTGTGGTACCTGGGCAAGATCAACCCACCCGGCAACGCTGGCGCGGCACGCAGCTTCACCGTCGACAGCACGGACACGCTGCAGACCGTCAGCGAACGGTTGCAGAAGGACGGCCTCGTCGCGGACGCCAGCGTGTTCCGCTGGTACGTGTCCCACCACGACGGTCTGGAGCTGACGCCCGGCTACTACCAGATCCGTCCGGACGACCACATGGGCAACGTGATGCTCGCGCTGAACACGCCACCGAGCGCGACGTACCAGCAGATCACCTTCCCCGAGGGCTACACCATCGCCAAGATGGCGACGCGGCTGAACAGCGTCAGTCCGCGGCTGTCCGTCGCCGACTTCACCACCGCCGCCACGAACGGCGTGGTCCGCAGCACGTACTCGCCGGAGGGCGTCACCTCGCTGGAGGGCCTGCTGTTCCCGGACACCTACCAGGTGTCCAACGCCGAGACGGCGACGCAGGTGGTCAACCGGATGGTCCTGCTGATGGAGCGCGTCGGGGCGCAGGAGAACCTCGACGCGCGCGCCGCGCAGCTCGGCCTCACCCCGTACCAGGTGTTGATCATCGCCTCGATGATCGAGCGCGAGGCGAAGTTCGACAGCGACCGCGGCAAGATCGCGCGGGTCATTTACAACCGGCTCGACCCGGCGGTGGACATGCCGCTGCAGATCGATGCGACGCTGTTCTACGGGCAGGACCCGAACGCGACGTTCGCCCAGGTGAAGGACGTCGACACGCCGTACAACACGTACCTGCACAACGGGCTGCCGCCGACCCCGATCGCCAACCCGGGCCGAGCCTCGATCGAGGCGGCGCTGAACCCGACGCCGAACCCGGCCCAGGGCGACCCGATCTGCGTCGGGCTGCCGGCGGACGCGACGTGCCGCTACCTCTACTACGTGAAGATCGACGAGGAAGGCCACCACGCGTTCTCGGCGACCGTCGAGCAGCAGCAGGCCAACATCGACAAGGCCACCGCGGCCGGCGTGCTCGGGTGATCACCGGGGCCACCCGTCTCGCAGGCGTCATCGGCCACCCGGTCCGCCACAGCCTGTCGCCCGCGCTGCACAACGCCGGGTTCGCCTCGCTGCGGCTCGACTGGGTGTACACGGCGTTCGAGGTGCCCGACGGCGCCGCGCTCGCCGCGCTCGCGGCCATGCGCACGCTCGGCCTCGGCGGGCTCTCGGTGACGATGCCACACAAGGAGGCGGTCGCCGCCGCCGTGGACGTGCTCGATCCTGCCGCCGCGGCGCTGCGCAGCGTGAACACGGTCGTCCCGCTGCCCGATGGCCGGCTGGCCGGGCACAGCACCGACGGTGACGGGTTCGTCGCCTCGCTCGTCGCCGCCGGCCACCCGGTGGAGGGTCGCTCGATCTGCGTGCTCGGTGCCGGTGGCGCGGCGCGATCGGTGATCGAGGCGCTGGCGCGCAACCGGGCACGGGCCGTCGTGGTCGTCAACCGCTCGGCCGAGCGTGCCGCAGTGGCCGCAGCTCTCGCCCCGACGGTCGGGCGGGTCGGCGAGGCAGCGGACGTCACCACGGCAGACGTCGTGGTCAACGCGACGTCGGTCGGGATGGGCTCGCGCGAGCTGCCGATCTCGCCGCGGCTCCTCCGTTGCGACCAGGTCGTCGCGGACATCGTCTACCACCCTCGACGCACCGCCCTGCTCGACGCCGCGGAGGCGA
>JAODBQ010000469.1 GCA_025464045.1 Ilumatobacteraceae bacterium | reverse complement strand
CTCGTCGTCCTCGCGACGCACGATGCGGTCGTCAGGCCCGAGGTAGCGCAGCTCGACGCGCCACACCGTCTCGGCGTCGCCGAGGCGGGCGAGCAGCGCCTCGCGATCGCGTTCGCCGGCGCGTCGCACGTCGTCGTCACTGATCTCCGTCGTCGCGACCCGATCGACAGCGACCGCTTCGAGCAGCATTCCGCCGACGCGGTAGCGGCCGCCGGTGCGTGCCTGGGGCTTCGTCCACGTGCGGAACGTGAGCGTGATCGAGCCGTCGGCGAGGCCCGGCCAGGCGTCCATGCTGAACAGCACCGGCGACCGCGCCTACTTGGTCGAGCTCGACGGGTGGGTGGCCGTCGCCGTCGCCGTGGCCGCGACCAGGCCGAGCCCGATGAACATCGCCCCGGCGACGTACCGGCGCACGAACGGCAGCGTCCGACCACGCAGCAGGACGCCACGCAGGCTGCTCGCGAGGATCGAGTAGAGGGTGTCGGTGACGCACCCACAGCCGACGAAGACCAGCCCGAGCACCAGCGCCTGGGTGCCGAGGCGCCCGTCGGAGGTGTGGATGAACTGCGGCAGGAAGGACAGGAAGAACAGCGCGACCTTCGGGTTGAGGATGTTCACGATCACGCCTTGGCCGAACGCGCGGCGGGTGCTCATCCCCGGCTGGTCCGCCGCGATCGCCAGCGGGGGCCTGAGCAGGGTGCGGATCCCGACGAACAGCAGGTATGCGACCCCGAGCCACTTGACGGTGTTGAACGCCGCAGCCGAGGTGGCCAGGACCGCGGAGAGGCCGGCGGCGGCGGCCAGCGCATGGACGAGGTTGCCGAGCTCGAGACCGCCAACCGCGGCGAGCCCGACCGTGCGGCCGTCGCTGATGCTGCGGTTGAGGATGTACAGCACCGCCGGACCGGGGATCAGCAGCAGCGCGATCGACGCGGCGCCGAACGCGAGGATGGTCGTCAGCGTCGGCACGGCGAGATGATAGGGAACGTCGCCGCGGCCGCGAGACGGGACATCTCAGCCGGGACATCTCAGCCGGGATATCTCGGCCGGGACTCTCGACGGCGGACGACTCAGACGCCGACGTCGATCGGCGTCGACGGGGGACCGTCGCGCAACAACGTCGCCAGGTGCGTCGCCAGCGTCGCCGGCACGAACTGCTGGGTGCTGGCGGCGATCTCGTCCAGCGTCCACCAGCGCAGCTCGAACACGAACTCGGACTCCAACTGCGCCCACGTGAGTTGCGGTCGAGGCTGGAGGCGCCCGGTGCGCACCAGGTGGATCTGCTCGCGCTGACCATCGAACTGGCCGCCGATGAAGGCCACGATGTGGGTTCGCTGCCAGACCATCGGCCCGATCGGAGCGTCGATCAGCCCGACCTCCTCGGCCAGCTCGCGTCGCAGCGCCTGATCGGGTGTCTCGCCGGGCTCGATCCCACCGCCGGGCAGGGCCCAGCGGGTGGCGGTCGGGAACTCGAAGCGCACGAGCAGCACGCGATCGTCGGGATCGAGCAGCACGGCTCGGACGGCCTCGCGGATGCGCAGGCCCGCTGCCGGACCGCCGGGTCCCGGCGACCCGGCCGGCACGGTCATTCGTTCGGTTGGTCGTTGAGCCCGTCGTTGAACGCCTTGTACATGTCGTAGATCGACTTGCACTGCTCGCACAGCGGCAGCTGCTTCGGGTCCCGCGAGGGGACCCAGACATGGCCGCACAGCGCCTCGAGCGCCGTGCCGTAGATCCGGGCCTCGAGGACCTTCGCGGCGGCGCTCTCGCCGGGCTCGGTCTTGACGATGTGGGCCGACGCCGGTTCGGCGGTCTCCAACACGTGGTCGGTGTCGGGGATCGTCTCCACGGTGCGGGTGGTGAGGGGGGCGGGCGCCGATGCATGCACGGCACCAGTCAACCACGACGGCAGCGGCCGATCTCGCCGCTCGATCACCGCCGTCCTAGGATGCGGATGTGCCGCTCTACGAGTTCCGTTGTCGCACCTGCGACGAGACGTTCGAGGTCCGTCGTCCGATGAGCCAGGCCAGTGAGCCGGCGGTCTGCCCGGACGGCCACGACGGTGCCGTTCGGCTGCTCTCCGTGTTCGCCAGCGTCGGCGCATCCGGCTCCTCCGGTGCGTCTGCGCCCTCCATGGCCCCGGCGCCACGCGCCGGCGGCGGTGGCTGCGGCGCCGGTTGCGGCTGCGCCCACTGACGCCCTCGTCCCGCTCGTCGGTCTAGAGGCCGGCCAGCTCCGCGGCGAGGTTCGCGCGCGCCCGCTGCTCGCGGGCGGCGTGCATGGTCGGCGTCACGAAGATCGCCCGCCGGTCCAGGAACGAGTGCAGCACCTGCGCCCGGCCGCTCGCCCAGGCATCCGGGCCGAGGTGGCGGTACTCCGCGCGGACCCCGGTGACGTAGGCCGCGTACTCCGCCGGCGACGAGCCGAGGATCGCCAGGTCCGCATCGAGCAGCACCTCGGCGGCGGCGACAGCGGCGCCATCGGGAACGTCGGCGCCATCGGGAACGTCGACCTCGTCAACCTCGTCGAACTTGTGCCCGGCCGTGGCCTCGATCAGCGCGGCAACCCGGGCGAGCCGTGCCGGCTCCCAACCGAGCGGACGCAACGCGTCGGTGGCAAAGCGCGCGCTGGCGAGCTCGTTCGTGGACGAACGCGGGTCGTAGATCACGTCGTGGAACAGCGCTGCGGCCCGCACCGCGTCGGCGTCGACGGGCTCCGTCGTCGCTGCGAGGAGGTCATGCACGTGGCGCAGCACCCACATCACGTGCACGGCCGTGTGGTAGTGCCGATGCGGCTCGCGGTGCCGGGACACGACGCTGTCGATCGTCTCGTCGTGCCCTGCGCCGGCGAGGTCGCGCCAGCACTGGCGCAGGACGGCCTCCGCTGAGCTCACCTGCGGATCGTAGGTCGATGTGGTCGTATGGATGGATGGCCGTGCTGATCGACGATCCGCTGTGGTGGTTCCGCGGCCGGCGGTGGTCGCACCTGGTGAGCGACACATCGCTGGACGAGCTGCACGCGTTCGCGGACCGCGTCGGGATACCGCAGCGCGGGTTCCAGGGCGACCACTACGACGTGCCCGAGGAGCTCTACGCCGAGCTGGTGGCGGGCGGGGCGATCCCGACGCCCAGCCGAGAGCTGCTGCGCCGGCTGAAGGACGCCGGGTTGCGCCTCTCGCCGCAGCAGCGTCGCGAGCGCCACGGGGCCCACGGTTGAGGTCGAGGTCATCTCCGCCAGCGTTCCGGCTCGCCGAGCAGATCGCGCGGACAGGTGAACCCGTGCGCCCCGAACACGAACCACTCGATCAGCTGCACGCCGTGCTGCTCGGTGATCTCACTGGCGTCGAGCCAGCGATCGACGTCGCCCGGCTCGACGCCGCCGTGCGGGCGGACGGTGGCGAGCACGAGTGACTGGTGAATGCCGCTGAGGCGCCCCGCCGAGGCGAACTGCTCGGCGACGTCGAGCACCTGCTCGGGCTGGTCCGTGCCGGCGACGACGAACAGCGTCGAGCCGTAGCCAGCGTCATCGAGCAGGAACGCGATCGTCTCCTCGCAGGGCGGTCGGCTGATCACCAGGTCGAGCAGCTCCAGCGCATCGCTGTTGGTGAGGATGGGTGTCGGGACCGCCGCGGACGGGCGGTGCGGCGTACGTGAACAGAACATGGGATCGACCTCCGACGGCGCAGGACGCCGCTCGCTGATGGTCCCGCCGGACGAGCGGCGCCGGCGGGTGTGTCGGAGGAAGGCCGAGTGACGTGGACGATAGGCCGGGGGTGTCGCAGAGATGTCGGCGTCAGCGGATCGCGGCGCGGTCGCCCAGCATCCCGGGCACGGTCAGCGCCATGATCCGCAGGTCCAGCCAGAACGACTGGCGGGCGATGTAGTCCACATCCAGCGCGACGCGCCGCTGCACCTCGGCCGGTGCGTGCAGGGGCCCGCGCGAGCCCTTGATCGCGGCCCAGCCGGTCATCCCCGGCTTGATCCGATGCCGGTGGGCGTACTCGGCGACGAGGCGGGCCGACTCGACCTCACCTGTCTTCATCCCGATCGCGTGCGGGCGGGGCCCGACGAGCGACATCTCGCCGCGCACGACGTTGATCAGCTGCGGCAGCTCGTCGAGGCTGCTCTTGCGGAGCAGGCGCCCGATGCGCGTGACCCGGTCGTCGTTCGCGCTCACCTGGCGCTCGGCCCGGGCATCCGCGGCGTCCGCACGCATCGAGCGGAACTTCCAGACCACGATCTCCTCGTTGTTGAACCCGTGGCGACGCTGGCGGAAGAACACGGGCCCCGTGCTGTCGAGGCGCACCAGCAACGCGATCAGCGCGAGGACGGGGCTGAGGAGGATCAGCGCCGGCACGCCGATGAGGAGGTCCTGGACGCGCTTGGCGAAGGCCTTGCGGTCCACGTCGGTGGCACCGTTCAGATCGGCGAGCGGCGAGTCCTCGAGGCGGGTCAGGGCCGCCGAGCGCCCGGCCGCGTCGGGCTGGTCGAGGAAGAGCGTGATCTCGTTGGGCAGGATCGCCAGGCGGCTCGCGATCTCGCGCACCCGCTTGGTCGCCGAGGGCTCGACCGCGACCACGATGCGATCGACGAACGGCGTGATCTTGTGGCCGAGCAGCGCCTCGACGTCGCCGAGCACGGGTACGCCGAGGACCGCCTTGGGGACCCGCTCGTGGCGGTCGTCGAACACGCCGAGCACGTTCACGTGACGGCGCGCGATGGCATCGCTGATCACCCGCTCCGCGTACTCCGTGGCGCCGACGATGACCAGGTTGGGCGTGAGCCACCCCCCGCTGCGCCAGCGCCGCACGACGAGCCACCACGCGGTGTGCAGTGCGAGGAGGCTCACCGTGGCCAGGGCGATCCACTCCCATGAGGTCCGTGCGGTCGGCCCACCGTCGCCAGTGAGCACGTCGAGCGCGAACAACGCCGCAGCCGCGAACGCCAGCGCACCGGTCAGCCGACCGAGGTGCACCAGCAGCCCGTCGCTGCGCACGAACCGGTACAGCAGCAGCGAGCGCAGCGCCCGTGCGGCGACGACGGCCCCGACGACGAGGGGCACGACCTGGCCGAGCGAGGTCGCGCGCAGGCTGAGCGGCGACTCGTGCTCGCTCACGCCGATGGTGACGATCGCGAGGACGACGAGGTCGATGACGCGGAAGAGGTGCGAGCTGAGCCGCTTGCTCTGGTTGGCGCGCACGCTGACGAGCCGCTGGGGTCGCATCGGCCCGCGCCGCGACGCCTGCTCCTGCTCCTCGTCGGCGTGCTCGATCATGGTCGACATCTGTCGTGCTCATCGGCCGGAACAGGCCCGGACTGGAGTCCCGAGTTGATCGTGGCCGCTACATTCGCCGCATGGCGCCGAAGGACCAACCCGTCACGATCTACCACAACCCCAACTGCGGATCGTCGAACAACGCGCTGAAGATCGCTGACGAGTTGGGTGTGCACGCAGACATCGTGCTCTATCTGAAGACCCCTCCCGATGCTGAAGCGCTGCGCGGCATCATCGCCAAGCTCGAGGACCCCGTCACCGACCTCGTCCGCCGTGACGCGGCGTGGGACAAGTTGGGGCTCACCGACGCCGACGCGGTCACCGAGGATCAGGTCGTCGACCTCCTCGTGCAGCACAAGCAGCTCCTCCAACGACCGATCGTGATCAAGGGCGAGGTCGCGATCATCGGGCGACCCAAGGACCGGGTCCGCGAGCTGTTGAGCTGATCGTACCCGCCGTCGCGGCGGTCGTGTTCGGGTCGGCGGTCGGCCGTCAGCGGCGACGACGACCGATCGCCCGGCGACGCCCGCTGATCGCCTCCAGCACGAGGAGGAGCAGGATCGCCCCGAGGGCGGCGACGAGGATCGAGCGCAGATCGAAGTCGTTGATCCCCGTGTGACCTGCTGCGTGCATCAGCGCGCCGCCGATGAACGCGCCGATCACGCCGACCGCGATCGTGTACAGGCAGCCGCTGCGCTCGTCGCGCACGATCCAGCGCGCCAGCAGCCCGGCGATCAGACCGGTGATGATCCAGGCGAAGATGTTCATCGATTCGAACCGTAGTCCCACACGCTCCGGGACGGCGCTGGCCATGCCGTCGTCCACCGAGCCTCGACCGGACTTCGGCGGATCGTCGGTTCCGTTCGCCACGGGGCGCCGCCGGCTGTGCGGAGCAGCAGCTGCAGCTGGAAGGATGTCGAGCGCCCGCTGCGTCCGCCGACCGATCCACGGCCTGGGTGCGCGCGAAGGAGAACCGCTGTGGTTGGACGAGACGCCGCCGACCGTGACGGCGCACCGGGCCCGACGGTGCAGATGCGCGAGCCGATGGTGCAGCAGCCCCGCGGCCCGACGACGCAGGTGCAGCCGTGCCTCGTGTCGATCATCACCGCGGTCGCCGTCGACGCGTCCGACCACCTGCCCGCGTCCTACCGGAGCATCCTCCAACAGCGGCTTCCGGCAGGCTGGGGCTGGGAGTGGCTCGTCCACGTCGACGGCGGCGATCCGCCGCCGTGGATCGCGCTCACCGGCGACGGACGGATCCGCGTCTCGGCGAACGAGCGCAACTTCGGCCCCGCCCTGACGAGGAACCTGCTCCTCGCCCGCTCGACGGGTACCTACCTGAAGGTGCTCGATGGTGACGATCAGTTGATGCCGGGCGCCATCGCGCGCGACATCCAGGCCGTCGAGTCGTTCCCCGGCGCGACCTGGGTGACCTCACGAGCGCGCGACCTCCTCGACGACGGGTCGTTCGCCCACTTCGCGAACGCACCCGCGGCGGGCCTCCTCGAACGCGGCACCGTCTTCGAGTACTGGAAGTCGCACGACCGCCGCCTGCCCGTCCACCCCGCGACCCTGTTCGTGCACCGCGCCGCGGTGCTCGCGCTGGGCGGCTGGGCGGGGATCCCCACGTCGGAGGACACCGGCCTGCTGCTCGCCCTCAACTGCCAGGAACGGGGCGTGTTCGTCGACGAGGTCGGGCTGACGTATCGCAAGTGGTCCAAGCAGCTGACGGGCCAGGACCACCACTCCGCCGACGAGGACAGCCAGTTGCGCTCGTCGTTCATCCAACAGCGCTGCGAGCTCCTGCTCCGGCTGGCGTGAGCCGCGGCTCGACCGGAACGAACGCCGACCGGCTGGTCGAGCTCGGCACGCCCGACGACGCGGCCACCGGACGCAGGCACCGGACGCAAGCACCGGACCTGCTCATCACCGAGCCGATCCGGTGCTTGCGTCGCTACGTGGCGGGCGCGGCGTCCGGTTCAGGCGTGCTGGAAGACGAGCTGCAGCTCCATCGTGCCGGTGGCGCCGGTCTCGGCGAAGCCGTTCGACGGGTTGACGATGCGGTAGTCGGCGAACGTGATCACCGTCGCGCCGACGACGCCGATCAGGCCGTTCGTCTCCTTCGCGGTGAGGTCGAAGGTGACCGGCTTGGTGACCCCGTGGAGCGTCAGGTCGCCCGTTGCCTTCGTCGACACGGATGTGCCGTCGGCGGGGATCGCGCCGAGGTCGATCGGCGAGGTCAGCGTGAACGTCGCCGTCGGGTAGGTGGAGACCTCCATGATCCGACCGTTGAACTGGCCGTCGCGCCGGCTGTCGTCGCTCTTGAACGTGGTCATGTCGACGGTGAGGTCGACTGCCGTCACGGTCGGCCCGCTGATCGTCATCGTGCCGGTGATCGAGCTCGTGCGACCGGCACCTTCGGTGTCGAGGCCGGCCAGCGTCTCCTTCACCCGGTACCCGACCGTCGACGCCGACGTCACGTTCCACGTGCCATCGGTGCCCGTCGCCGAGTCCGAACCGGGCGAACCCGACGAACCGGACGAACCGGTCGAACCGGTCGAACCGGGCGAACCCGACGAACTGGTCGAGCCGCTCGGCGTCGCCGATCCGGTGGCCGAGCCGGCCGACCCGGTGGTCGTCGCCGTCGCGTCGGGGGCAGCCGTGCCGGCGGCGGTGGTGGTCACGGGATCGCCGGGCGCCACCGTCGTCGCCGCGCCGAGCACCGAGTCGAGGGACGACTCGTCGAACGCCTTCGGCGGGTCGCCCTTGATGAACTTCACGTAGACGAACACGGCAGCGAACACGAGCACGACCACGGCGGCCGCGCCGGCGCCGACTGCGATCAGGATCTTCTTCGACTTCGGACTCATGCGAGCTCCTACGTGGGAGGGGCGTCAAGGGTTCACGGATTGTTGCATCCGCAACCGTTCCGGCTGACGCGATCGCGCGAGTTCACACCGGGTTCTCACGCTCCCCAGCAGCGCCCGGCAGGGGCCCGAGCTCAGCGGGCGACGAAGTACTTCGCCTGCGGATGGTGGCAGATGATCGCCGAGGTCGTCTGCTCCGGCTGGTACTGCCAACCGGTGTCCTCGTCGACCTCGATGCCGATCCGCGCTGCGCCGAGCAGGCGGGCGACGGTGGCGTTGTCCTCGAGGTCCGGGCAGGCCGGGTAGCCCCACGAGTAGCGACCGCCGCGGTACTGCTGGCGGAACAGGCCGCCGAGCGACGGACCGTCCTCGTCGACGAAGCCCATCTCCGAGCGGATGCGGTGGTGCCACAGCTCGGCCAGCGCCTCGGCCATCTCCACGCCGATGCCGTGCAGCATCAGGTAGTCCTGGTACCTGTTCGCCGCGAACAGCTCCGCCGCGGCCTCGCTCACCGGCGCACCCATGGTGACGATGTGGAACGCGGCGTAGTCGATCTCGCCGAGCGAACCGTCGGGCTCGTGCCACGGCCGGAAGAAGTCGGCGATGCACAGGTGCGGGGCCATCTTCTGACGCGGGTAGTGGAACCGAGCCAGCTCCTCGGCGCGCGTATCGTCGTTCCAGATGACCAGGTCGTTGCCGTCGCCGTTGGCGACGAAGTAGCCGTACACGAGCTGGGGCACGAGCACCCCGCTGGCCTTCGCCGCGGCGAGCTGGGCACGCAGCTGCGGGCGGATGCGGTCCTTGAACTCGGCGTCGGTCTCGACCGTGCCGTCGGCGTTCGTCTCCGGGCGGAACTGCCACTGGTTGCGGAACAGCGCGGTCTCGTTGATGTACGCGGCGATGTCGTCGATCGACAGGCCCTTCACGACTCGCGACCCGATGAACGGCGGGACGAACACCGGGTTGTCGGTGACGACGTCGGCCGAACGCACGGGCGGCGGTTCCGGCACCGGCTCGGCGTCGCTGCGCCGTGGCAGGTTGCGGCCGCCGAGGTCGCGGCCGTAGCCGGGCTCGTCGATGTCGCCGCGCTTCAGCTCCATCAGCTTGTCGAGGGTGTGCAGCCCCTCGAACGCGTCGCGGCCGTAGAACAGGCGGCCCTCGTAGATCTCGCGCAGGTCGCGCTCCACGTAGGTGCGCGTCAGCGCCGCACCACCCAGCAGCACCGGGATGTCGGAGAGGCCGAGCTGGTTGAGCTCCTGCAGGTTGTCGCGCATGATCAGCGTGCTCTTGACGAGGAGACCGCTCATCCCCAGCGCGTCCGCCTGGACCTCCTTGACCTTGGCGATCATCTCGCCGATGGCCACCTTGATCCCGATGTTGTGCACCTCGTAGCCGTTGTTCGTGCAGATGATGTCGACCAGGTTCTTGCCGATGTCGTGGACGTCGCCCTTCACCGTGGCGAGCACCAGGCGGCCCTTCGTCGAGTTGCCGCCGACCTTCTCCATGTGCGGCTCGAGATAGGCGACCGCGGTCTTCATCGTCTCCGCGCTCTGGAGGACGAACGGCAGCTGCATCTGGCCGCTGCCGAACAGCTCGCCGACGACGCGCATCCCCTCCAGCAGCACGTCGTTGACGATCGCCAGCGCGGGAAGCCCGGCGGCCATCGCCTCGTCGAGCTCGGCGGTGAGCCCGTCGCGCTCACCGTCGATGATCCGCTGCT
>JAODBQ010000468.1 GCA_025464045.1 Ilumatobacteraceae bacterium | reverse complement strand
ACCAGCAGCTGGTGCGCGTGCTCGCCGTGCTGCTCCGGGTCGCCATCGGACTCGACCGCAGCCACGATCGGAGGGTCACGTCGCTGCGCGTGCACGTCAGGGGCAAGCAGCTCGTCGTCGAGGTGCGCGCCCGCGGGCGGGCCGACCTCGAACTGGAGCTGTACACCGCCAACGAGCGCACCGCGCTGCTGGCCGAGGTGCTGGAGCGACCGGTCGCGGTCGTCGCCGCGGCCCATCCGAGCACCTTCACCCCCGGCTGATCCGGCGCCGCCTGTTCGACGCCCGTGGTTCGCGGGCGGTGTCGACGCGGGCCGCGCGGCGACTCAGGGCAGCGGGACGAACGTGCGCACGAGCGCCGCGAGCTCGAGGGGACGATCGCCCTGGATGCTGTGACCGGCCCCGTCGACGACCTCGACGGCGATCTCCGGGCGGCGGCGACGCGCCTCGGCGACGTCGTCGTCATCGACCACGGGCGAGATGCCGCCGCGCACGAGCATCAACGGGCAGGCGATGCGGGCGAAGTCGTCCCACATCGGTGAGACCGCGGCAGGGGTCGGCACCACGGTCGGCGGCACCGTCGGCGCCATTGTCGGACCGTCGGCGCCGACCGCCGCGCCGTCTGGCGTCTCGGCCTCTGCGTCGCGGGATCGGGCATGGCTGCTGCGGTCGTAGTTCCACTGCCAGCTGCCGTCGTCGAGCTGGTGGGCGTTGTGCAGGATGCCGCGGCGCAGCGAGCTCTCGGCCCGCGTCGGGTTGTGCTCCATCGTGCGCTCGAGCAACGACTCGAAGCTCGGGAAGCTCTGCGGACCGTTGACGAAGTCGAGCACCGCCTTGGCCTTCTGCTGGTTCACGCCGGGCGTGATGTCGACCAGCATCAGCTTGCGGACGAGCTGCGGATGACGCACCGCCAGCTGCATCGACGTCATCCCGCCGAGCGACATCCCGACGACGGCGGCGGCCTGCGGGGCGAGCTCGCCGATCGCGATGGCGACGTCGTCGGCGAGGTTCTGCGGCGTGTACGCACCGTCGTCCCGCCATCCGGAGTGGCCGTGACCAGGCAGGTCGACGGCCAACGCCGAGACCGCCGGGCCGAGGGCGAGGATCACGGTGTCCCACGTGTGCGCGTTCTGAGCGCCGCCGTGGATGAACACGATCCGCGGCGAGGACGTGCCCCACACCAGCGCGCTGACCGTGCGACCCGGGGCCACCTCGACCTCCGTGCGCCGTACGCTCGGGGCTCCCCCCAGGGCGATCCCGTATTCGGAGGCGTTCTCGTGAAACAGGCCGAACTCGTCGTAAGCGATGCGCTCCATCGGCGCCATCGTTCCAGGTTCGCGCTCCTCGTCTGCAGTGCAGCGCTCGTGATGGCCGCGTGCTCCAGCGACGGGACCGCCACGCCGGCGACGAACCGCGCGACCACGTCGACGTCGTCCGGTGTGACGCCCTCGACGGTGACGTCGTCGAGCGTCACGGCGTCGAGCGTCACCTCGACAACCTCGGCGACGGCGGACTCGACCAGCACGAGCGTGTCGACCGCGTCGAGCTCGATCGCGCCCGGTGCGGCAGCGGGGCCTGGCAGCGTGCCGGCCGGTCCTGCCGGCGACGCGTTCTACCAGCCGCCGACGCCGATCCCCGGCACCGCCAACGGTGACCTCATCTGGGCGAATCAGCTGCCCGGCGCGATCGCCAACGCCACGACGTGGCAGGTCCTCTACCGCAGCGAGAACCTGCAGGGACAACCGATCGCGGTCAGCGGCATCATCGCCGTGCCGACGACTCCGGCCGCCGGCGATCCCGTCCTCACCTGGGCGCACGGCACGACCGGGCTCGGCGACCAGTGCGCGATCACCAAGCAGTTCACCACCGGGTTCTCGGCGGAGAAGTTCATCGCGCCGATCGCGATCGGCAAGGGCTGGACGTTCGTCGCCACGGACTACGAGGGCCTCGGCACGCCCGGCGTGCATCCGTACCTGGTCGGGCTGTCGGAGGCGCGCGGCGTGCTCGACATCGTCCGTGCGGCCAGGCAGATCACCGGTACGGGCGTCACCGCCGACTCGCCGGTGATGATCCTCGGCCACTCGCAGGGTGGCGGTGCCGCGCTGATCGCCGCCGAACAGACCGCCACGTACGCGCCCGAGCTGCACGTGATCGGCACGGCGGCCGGTGCGCCGGCGGGTGATCTCGATGCGATCGCCGAGGGCAGCTGGAACGCCACGACGGTCAACCCGTTCGGCGTCGAGCTGATCGCCGGGTTCCACGCCGGCTACCCCGACCTGCCGATGGACGCGGTGGCCAACGCAACCGGCCAGCAGGTCGTCGAGCAGGTGGGCACGCAGTGCCTGTCGGACACGTCGGCACTCGCGCTCGATCCGGCTGCGCTCGGGGCCGTCGATCCGTTGCAGGACCCCGCCTGGGCCGCGGCGATCCACGCCAACACCGCCGGCTTCGTCGATCCGTCCGCTCCGATCATGATCTTCCACGGCGAGGCCGACACGACCGTGCCGCGTGCCCTGACGAACCTGACGCTGGCCGACTACTGCAAGGTCGGCGCCACCGTCGAGGTCAAGTCGTACCCGGGCAAGGACCACACGAGCGTGATCCCCGCCGCGCTCGGCGACATCAGCGCCTTCTTCGACGCCCGCCTCGCGGGCCAACCGCCCGCCACCAGCTGCTGACCCGCCGGCCGTCCGGCCCCGGCCCGGCCGGGCGGTGGCCCGGCTGTGGCTGCGGGTCTGGGTGAGCGCACGAACGTGCTGCACGTTGGTGTGGTCACGCGAACGCTGGACCCGGTCGACCGCCGCTCCGGCGAGCTCCCCCGTCAGCCTGGTGGGAGGGCGGCCGCGGTGGTGGCGGACTGGGGAGCCGGCACCGTGGTGGTGGGCGGCGCGGCCGTGGCCGGCGCCGCGGTGGTGGGCGTCGGCTTGGTGCTCGTGGTGGTGGCGACCGTCGTGGTCGCCTTCACCGTCGTCGTCGTCGCCGGCACGGTCGTGGGCGGCGTCGTCGTGGTGGTGGTCGTCGTGCTCGACGTCGTGGTGGTGGCGTTGGGGTCCGGCTGGTTGAACGAGGGCAGCGACTCGTTCTTCGTGTACTGCTCCGGCTGCTTGCCGTCCTGGGCCCAGACGTACACGTAGTTGCCCTTCTGGACCATGTCCGGGAACGTCTTGGCCAGCGTCTCGTTGATCCGCACGCAGCCGTGCGACGCCGGCTCGAGTGGCACCCCGTGGGCGCCGTGGATCGCGATCCCGTAGTTGAAGTACACCGGGTTGAACATCCCGCCGAGTGGGCTGATGTGGTTGCCGGCCGACTTGCGCTGGATCTTGAACACCCCACCCGGCGTCTTCGCGTCGGCGCACTCCTGCTTGGTGACGGGCTCGGCCAGCTGGTTGCCGTTCGCGTCGGTGTCGTAGGTGAGGGTGTCGCACCAGTGGGCAGGCGTGCCGTCGGGGTTCTGATCGCCGGTGGAGACGTGGGCGATCATCTTCGGCTTGTCGTCGGTGAACACGATCAGCACTTGCGAGGGCACGTAGATCTCGACGTGCGTGCTGCCGACCCCCGTCGGGCGCAGCGGCGAGATCGTCAGGTTGTCCTGCATCGTCTGCCACATGTCATCGGTGACCTTGCCGGTGGCGGACGCACGCGGGGTCTGCAGGATCAGCTTCTCGAACGCCCACACCGACTGCTGCGTGGTGGAACCGAACTGCCCGTCGACCGGACCGGGGGCGAACCCGAGATCGGTGAGCCGTTGCTGCACGCGCGTCACGTCGCCGCCACTGGAGCCGACGCGCAACGTGTTCGCGAGGTGCGTCTTGAGCACCGCCGGCTCGGTCTGGACGACCACCTCGGGGCTCGAGGTGGACGGCGTCGCCGCCGGATCGAGCGTGCCAGCGCCGGTGACGTTCGAGGTTCCATTGGGTGCTGCGTCGGAGCGGTTCTCACGCCCGGCGAGCCCCGCGACCAGCACCACCGCCACGACCGCACCGGCTGCGATCACCGGCATCCACCGTCGATAGCTGGGGCCCTCCGCCTCGCTCCGGCGGCCTGGCTTGGTAGACGGTTGCAGGCGTTTCACTGATCTCCGACGGACGAGAGGGCTTCGAGATCCTACCAGCGGCCCGCGCGCGGGTGCCCGCGGTCAGCGCTCGAGCGGGGTGATGTTGCGCAATTCACGCCTGAGCTGGAACATCTCCCGCAGGATCGTGCGGATCACCGCGAGCGAGGCCAGCGTGCTCTCGCCGCGGGTGCGCGGGAAGTAGTCGACGCCGAACTGGATCACGTCGAAACCGAGCTTCTTGGCGCGGATGATCAGCTCGGCGTCGATGAACGAACCCTCGCTGCGCAGCGCGATGTGGTCGAAGATCTCGCGCCGGCAGAGCTTGAACGCGAAGTTGATGTCGCGCATCCGCACCCCGAACAGGCGGCGGATGAGCACGTTGTAGAAGAACGTGTAGATGGCGCGCGACGCGCCTTCGCCGGTCCGGTCGAGGCGGTACGCGGACACGACGTCGGCCTGGTAGTAGCGCAGCAGGCGGATCGCCTGGGCCACTTCGGCCATGTCGAATGGCAGGTCAGCGTCGCTGTACAGCACGAGGTCGCCGGTGGCTGCGGCGAACCCGGTCTTCATCCCGCCGCCGAGCTTGCGGTTCACCGGGTGGTGGACCACGCGCACGTGCGGGTCGGACGCGGCCATCGCGTCGGCGAGCTCTGGTGTCCTGTCGGTGGACGCGTCGTCGACGACGATCAGCTCGTAGTCGAGGATCTGGCCGACGGCGATGAGGTTCTGGCACTCGGTCGTCGCCGCCTCGACCGCTCGGGCGATGTACGCCTCCTCGTTCCACATCGGGAAGAAGATGCTCAACTTGGCGAATGGCGCGTCGAGTGCCGTGGGGGTGGCCGGGGCCGTCACGCGCTGCAGGGTAGCGGGCGCCGGTGCAGCCGCCCTGGTCACCGCTATCGTCGCCGAGGTGCCGCCGACCAACCCGCCGTCGCTCCCTGCGCCGCAGCCACCGCCGGGTCCGCCGGCCGCTGCCGTGAGCGGGCCGTACGGCGGCCCGATCGGCAAGCCCCTCCCCCCGCCGCCCGCCGTGTACGAGCCGCGACCGCTGGTCCGCGGCCAACTGACCTCGGGGTGGCGCAACCTCTTCGTCGCCGGATGGATCGGCGTGATCCTCGGTTTGGCGGGGGTCTGGAAGAGCGCGTGGACGCTCGGCTTCCCGACCTGGTGGTTGGGCCCACAGGCGGATCCACGCTTCCCGCTCCTCGTCGCGCTGCCGTTCGTCTGCCCGGTGCTGCTCGTGGTCGCGGGCCTGCGCAACATGCGGTACCTGCCCTATGCAGGGATCGTGGCCGCGATCGTCGCCGAGAACATCGCCTGGGGCGACGTCGGCCACGAGATCAAGTTCGCTGTTGTCGAGTTCGCGCTCGCCGGCGGCGGACTGGTGATCTCGATCGCTGCCCTCGCGGGGCTCGTCCGCGCCCAACCCGACGTGGCGGTCGCGGATCCGGCGGTCGAGGAGCCGCGCCGCGGCGAGCCGACCGTTGTGCAGCAGGGACAGAGCACCACCGACGTGGACAGCACCTTCGCCCGCCCGGTCCTCTCCGCCGACTGAGCGCAGCGCACGCGCGGCGGCGGCCAGTCCCGACCAGACCGGACCGGTAGCGTCGGACGCCATGTCGCAGACTCAGGGCCGGGTGCTCACGTCGTTGCCGGTCGGGGAGAAGGTCGGGATCGCGTTCAGCGGTGGGCTGGACACCTCGGCGGCCGTTGCCTGGATGCGCGAGAAGGGTGCCGTCCCCTACTGCTACACCGCTGACCTCGGTCAACCCGACGAGCCGGACCTGGACGGTGTGCCGGTGCGCGCGAAGGAGTACGGCGCCGAGCTGGCGCGCGTGGTCGACTGCACGGCGGAGCTCGTGCACGAGGGCCTCGTCGCGCTGCAGTGCGGCGCGTTCCACATCACGACGGCCGGCAAGACCTACTTCAACACGACGCCGCTCGGCCGCGCCGTCACGGGCACGCTGCTCGTTCGCGCGATGGCGCAATACGGCGTCGACATCTGGGGCGACG
>JAODBQ010000464.1 GCA_025464045.1 Ilumatobacteraceae bacterium | reverse complement strand
AGGAGCGTGGCGTTCCGGCTGCCCGGGCTGCCCGTCGACACCCACGTCGGCCGGCTCAGCCGCCGCCTCGGGCTGACCGAGCAGGACGACCCGGTCAAGGTCGAAGCGGACCTGTGCGGGTTCCTGCCCAAGGAGGCGTGGGGCGACTTCAGCCTGCGCCTGATCCTCCACGGTCGGCGGATCTGTGACGCAAAAAACCCCCGATGTGGTGAATGTGTGCTGGAGGACATCTGTCCGTCGTCGTTGGTTCCGCGCCGACGCACGCGCTGAGGCTGGTGGCCAGACGCCGCCGGAGGGTGGCCGAAGCCACCTTGCGCGCCTGCCTGAACTGCGTCTATGCTTGACGGACCAACCAGGTTCCCGCCACCTGGTTTGCGGGTGATGCCGGGATCCGCCGCCTGGCGTCGCCATGTGCGATGGCCCCGTAAGGGGCCGTCGCCATTTTTCGGACCAGTTCTCCCGTTCGGGTCGGTCCTGCGGTGCGTCGACTCGGTGCTCAGCGCGCGATCGTGCGCGCGAGCACGAGCGCCCGGGTCGCGCTGCGCAACGCCCGCTCCGCCTCGTACAGCGCGCGCACGAGATCCTCCGACGACGCCAGGCCCGGCTCACCGGCGATCTCGGCGATCTCGTCGCGGTAGCGGTCGACGTGGTCGGCGATGACGGCGAGGCGGGCATCGACGGAGCTCGGCATCGCCCCAGTGTGCCCGGTCGTCCGTCACCTGGCGGCTTCGGTCCACCAGTCGGCGCAGGTCGCCGACGCCGGCCGGGCGATCGAATCGGAACGGCGGCTGCCGCGGCCGATCGGTAACGTGGCCGGGTGACCGTCATCCCCGTGCGTGACGACCTCAAGGCGCTCGAGGGCTACCACTCGCCGCAGGTCGACGTGCGCGTCCGCCTGAACACCAACGAATCGCCGGTGCCGCCGCCGGCCGCGTGGCGCGATGCGTTCGCCTCCGAGCTCTCTCGGGTCGAGTGGCACCGCTATCCGGACCGCTCCGCCACCGAACTGCGCACGGGCATCGCCGAGCTGCACGGCGTGCGCGCCGACCAGGTCTTCGCCGCGAACGGCAGCAACGAGGTCCTGCAGACGTTGCTGCTCACCTACGCGGGACCCGGCCGGACCGTCGCCACGTTCGAACCGACGTACCAGTTGCACGGGCACATCGCCCGGCTCACCGGCGCGACCGTCGCCGAGGGTGAACGCGCCGCCGACTTTCGTCTCGACCTGGCCGAGGTCGACCGGGTCATCGAGTCGGCGCAGCCGATCATCACCTTCCTCTGCTCGCCGAACAACCCGACCGGGCTGGAGGAGTCGGAGTCCGACGTGCGCGCTGTCGTCGCTGCCGCACCGGGGATCGTCGTCGTCGACGAGGCCTACGGCCAGTTCGCCAGCTGGTCGGCGCTCGGCCTGATCGACGACGACCTCCCACTGGTCGTCTCCCGGACCTTCTCGAAGACCTGGTCGATGGCCGGCTCGCGCCTCGGTTACCTCGTCGGCCCGGCGTGGCTGGTGGCCGAGCTCGACAAGGTGATCCTGCCGTACCACCTCGACAGCGCCAAGCAGATCGCCGGACGGCTCGCGCTGCGGTACGCCGACGAGATGGAAGCCCGGGTGCAGATGATCGTCGCCGAACGCGAACGCATCGCCGCGACGCTCGCCACGCTGCCGGTCGACGCGTTCGAGAGCGGGGCCAACTTCATCCTCTTCCGACCGCGGACGATGCCCGGCCGGCGTGTGTGGGACGGCCTCCTGCAGCACAGCGTGCTCATCCGCGACTGCTCGGGTTGGGACCGCCTGGAGAACTGCCTGCGCGTCACCGTCGGCACCTCCGAGGAGAACGACGCGTTCCTCGCCGCGCTCACCGAGGTGCTCGCGTGAGCCGCCGCGCCACCGTCCAACGGACGACCAAGGAGACCTCGATCGAGATCACGATCGACCTCGACGGCACGGGCACGACAGCCATCGACACCGGGATCCCGTTCTACGACCACATGCTCGACCAGCTCGGGCGACACGGCGGCTTCGATCTGCGGATCCTCGCCAAGGGCGACCTGCACATCGACACCCACCACACGGTCGAGGACGTCGCCCTCGCGCTCGGGGAGGCGTTCCGTGAGGCGGTCGGCGACAAGGTCGGCGTGCGCCGCTTCGCCAGTGGCCTGTACCCGCTGGACGAAGCGCTCGTCGAGGTCGCGCTCGACCTGTCCGGCCGGCCGTTCGTGCATTGGGAGGTGCCGATGCCGGAGAGCCTGCCGCTCGGCAACCCGGCCTTCGATCCTCAGCTCGCCGAGCACGCAGTGAGCTCGTTCGCCACGTCGGCGAACGTCACCCTGCACTGCACGCTGCGGCGCGGTCGCAACGTGCACCACATCATCGAAGCGACGTTCAAGGGTCTCGCCCGCTGCCTGCGCGACGCGGTGCGCGTCGAGGGGACCAGCCTGCCGAGCACCAAGGGCGTGCTGTGAGCGACACGGCCGAGCCGTTGATCGCCGTGCTGGACTACGGCATCGGCAACCTCCGCTCGGCGCAGAAGGCGCTCCAGCGCTGCGGTGCGGATGCCCGGTTGAC
The DNA here is from genome assembly GCA_025464045.1 of Ilumatobacteraceae bacterium. Taxonomy (GTDB): domain Bacteria; phylum Actinomycetota; class Acidimicrobiia; order Acidimicrobiales; family Ilumatobacteraceae; genus JAODBQ01. The sequence continues at coordinate 5,067 of JAODBQ010000464.1, read as the reverse complement.
GGCAGATCACGGCCTGATCGCCGACGCCGACGCCGTCGTGCTCCCGGGTGTCGGCGCGTTCGGTGCGTGCATGGACGCGCTGCGCGCCGCCGACCTCGAGCGGCCGACCCTCGACGCCGCCGCCTCAGGGCGCCCGTTCCTCGGGATCTGCGTGGGGATGCAGATGCTGTTCACCGGCAGCGACGAGAACCCCACCGCCCGCGGGCTCGGCATCGTCGACGGGCAGATCCAGTGGATCTCGGCGCACGTGCCGCGGCCGCAGATGCAGTGGAACCAGCTGCGCGTGCGCACGTTCGACCCGCTGTTCGCCGGGCTCGGGGACGCGCCGTGGGTGTACTTCGTGCACTCCCTGCACGGCGTGCCGCGCGACCCCACGGCGATCGCCGCGACGTGCGAGTACGGCGGCACGGTCAACGCCGCGTTCCGCCAAGGCAACGTGTTCGCCACCCAGTTCCACCCGGAGAAGTCGAGCAGCGCCGGCCTCGCGCTGCTGGGCAACTTCGTCGCGTCGGCCACCTCCGCGGGTGCACCAGTCCGACAGATCGCCACGACGTGATCGAGCTCTACCCGGCGATCGACCTGCGCGACGGCAAGGTGGTGCGCCTGCGCCGAGGCGACTACGCGGACCAGACGACGTACGGCGACGACCCGGTCGCGACTGCTGTGGCGTTCGCCGACGCCGGCGCGCCGTGGATCCACGTCGTCGACCTCGACGCGGCGCGCAGCGGTTCGCCCGTGAACCGCGAGGTCGTCGCGGCGATCACGGCTGCGGTCGCCGGTCGGGCTCGGGTGCAGACGGGCGGCGGGGTACGCACGATCGACGACGCGACGGCGCTCGCCGATGCGGGTGTCGCCCGGGTCGTGATGGGCTCCGCGGCGGTCGCCGAACCAGCGCTCGTCGACCGGATCGCGCAGATCGTCCCGGTCGCGGTCGGGCTGGACCACCGCGAGGGCGAGATCGCCGTCCACGGCTGGACCGCGGGCTCCGGAGTTCGCCTCGACGACGCGCTCGGCTGGTTCCCGGCCGCCAGCGCGTTCGTGATCACCGACATCGGCCGCGACGGGATGCTCACCGGTCCTGATGTCGACGGGCTCGCGCTTGCCGCCGCGCGCACGACGGTGCCGGTGATCGCCAGCGGCGGGGTGTCGTCGCTCGCCGACCTCACCGCGCTCGCGGCCGTCGCGGGCATCGCCGGCGTGATCACCGGCAAGGCGGTCTACGAGGGCCGCTTCACCGTGGCCGAGGCGTTGCGCGCGCTGGAGTCGGCCTCGTGCAGGTAGCTCGCGTCATCCCCTGCCTCGACGTCACCAACGGCCGTGTGGTCAAGGGCGTGAACTTCGTCGGGCTGCGCGACGCCGGCGATCCGGTCGAGCTCGCCGCGAAGTACGACGCCGACGGCGCCGACGAGCTCGTGTTCCTGGACATCACGGCCTCGTCGGACGGGCGCGAGACGATGGTCGACGTCGTCTCCCGCACCGCCGAGCAGGTGTTCATCCCGTTCACCGTCGGCGGCGGGATCCGTGCGGTCGAGGACGCACGGCGGATGCTGCGCGCCGGAGCGGACAAGGTCAGCGTCAACACCGCCGCGGTGCAGCGGCCGGAGCTGATCGGCGAGATCGCCGCCGAGTTCGGAGCACAGTGCTGCGTCTGCGCGATCGACGCCAAGCGGCGCGTCGGCGGTACCGGGTTCGAGGTGTACCTCCACGGCGGACGCACCCCCACCGGCATCGACGCGATCGGCTGGGCGGTGCGCGCCGCGGTGCTCGGGGCAGGCGAGATCCTGCTCACGTCGATGGACCGCGACGGCACGAAGATCGGCTTCGACCTGGAGCTGACGGCGGCGGTCGCCGACGCGGTCGGCGTCCCGGTGATCGCCAGCGGCGGCGTCGGCACGCTCGACCACCTCGTCGACGGCGTCACCGACGGTCACGCCACCGGCGTGCTCGCCGCGAGCATCTTCCACTTCGGCCAGCACACCATCGCCGAGGCGAAGGCGGCGATGACCGCCGCCGGCGTCCACGTCCGCCCGGTCTGAGCTCCGCCGCGGCCGCTCGCTCGACCCCCAGCCGCCAATCCGTGCGTGACGTGTGGCGCAAGCGATGGCCGAGCGCGGCCAGGCGTCGTAGGGTCGCGTCATGGCAGACAACAGGAAGATGCAGTACCGCCGGATCGGCCGCAGCGGTCTCCAGGTGTCGGTGCTCTCGTTCGGCAGTTGGGTCACGTTCGACACGCAGATGAAGGACGAGACGGCGATGGAGTGCATGCAGGCCGCGAAGGACGCCGGCTGCAACTTCTTCGACAACGCCGAGGCCTACGCCGGTGGCGAGAGCGAGGCGATCATGGGCCGAGTCGTCAAGGAGCTCGGCTGGAAGCGCCAGGAGTACGTGATGACCTCGAAGTTCTTCTGGGGCATCGTCGGTCGGATGCGCAACATGCAGAACAAGCTCAACCGCAAGTACCTGATCCACGCGGTCGACGGCTCGCTGGAGCGGATGGGGCTCGACTTCCTGGACGTCATCTACTGCCACCGTGCCGATCCGCACACGCCGATCGAGGAGACGGTGTGGGCGATGAGCGACATCATCGACCGTGGCAAGGCGCTCTACTGGGGCACCAGCGAGTGGACGGCAGACGAGATCCGCGCCGCGTGGGAGATCGCCGAGCGGCACCACCTGCACAAGCCGATCGTCGAGCAGCCGCAGTACAACCTGCTGTCGCGGGGCCGGGTCGAGCAGGAGTACGCGCGGCTGTACGACGACATCGGGCTCGGCACCACGATCTGGAGCCCGCTCGCGTCGGGGCTGCTCACCGGCAAGTACCGCGACGGCGTCCCGCCCGACTCGCGTGGCGCGCTCGAGGGCTACGGCTGGCTCGCCGAGCGCCTGACGAACAAGGACGAGATCGCCAGGGTCGAGCGGTTGCGCCCGATCGCCGACGAGCTCGGCTGCTCGATGGCTCAGCTGTCGATCGCGTGGTGCGCGGCCAACCCGCACGTGTCCACGGTGATCACCGGTGCCAGCCGCGCCAGCCAGGTGGTCGAGAACTTCGACGCGATCGAGGTCCTCCCGCTGCTGACGCCAGAGGTGTTGCAGCGCATCGACGCCGCCCTCGCCTGACACACGGATAGCTTCCTCGTGGTGGCCCACGATGACGAGAAGCTGCCGATCAAGATGCTCAACGATCGGCTGCTCGTGAGGATCCCGGACAAGGACGGCGAACGCCGATCCACCGGCGGGATCCTCATCCCCGCAACCGCACAGATCTCCAAGCGGCTCGTCTGGGCCGAGGTGGTCGCGCTCGGCCAGAACGTGCGCGCCGCCGAGGTCGGCGACCGCGTCCTGTTCAGCCCGGACGACCGGTTCGAGGTCGAGGTCGGCGGCGTCGACTACATCATGTTGCGCGAGCGTGACCTGCACGCCGTGGCCGCCAGCCGCATCGAAGCCAGCACCGGGCTGTACCTGTAGATCCGGACCGGCGCTCCCACGCGCCCACCCGGCCCGAGTGGGCGCGGAACCTGCGGTATGTCGCCGGAACCGCGCCCACCCGGCCCGAGTGGGCGGGTGGGCGAGCCGGAGCAGGAATCGGGGAGGGGCGCGTGGGGGGTCGGCTCCTAGCATGGCGGGCATGCCCACCGGCGTGACGATCAACGCAACCCCCGAGCAGCTGGCCGGCGTCAAGTACGACGTCAACGGCCTCGTCCCGGCGATCGCCCAGGACGTGCGCACCAAGGACGTCCTGATGGTCGCCTGGATGAACGCCGAGACCCTGCAGATGACGCTCGAGGAAGGGCGGATGGTCTACTGGAGCCGCAGCCGCCAGGAGGTCTGGCGCAAGGGCGACACCAGCGGCGACGGGCAGTACGTGCGGGAAGCGTTCTACGACTGCGACTCGGACGTGCTGCTGTTCCTGGTGGAGCAGGCCGGCAACGGCGCGTGCCACACCGGCGAGCACTCGTGCTTCTACCGCCGCTTCGGCACCGAGGGGTGAGCACCACCGCGTCGGGGCTGCAGATCCGTCCGGATCGCAGCGAGTTCGTGGCGCTCGCCGCCGAGCACACGCTCGTGCCGGTGTGGTGCGAGCTGCTCGCCGACCTGGAGACGCCGGTCGCGGTCTACGCCAAGCTCGTCGGCGACGGCGCCGGGTTCCTGCTCGAATCGGTCGAGCACGCCGAACGTTGGGGCCGCTACAGCTTCGTCGGACGCGATCCGGTGGCGACGATCGAGCTGCGCGACGGCCTGCTGCGCGTCGACGGCGCGGTGCCCGACTCGATGCCCACCGACCAGGGCATCCTCGCTGCGCTCGATGCGCTCGTCGCCGCCTACCGGGCGCCTGTCATGGCGGACCTGCCGCCGTTGCAGGGGGGCGTGATGGGCTACCTCGGCTACGACGTGGTGCGCGAGGTCGAGCGGCTGCCCGACACCCCGCACGACGATCGCCTGCTGCCGGACGCGGTGATGAGCATCATCGGCTCGCTCGCCGCGTTCGACCACTGGCGCCAGCGCGTGTACCTGATCGAGAGCGTGCCGGTGCTCGATCTCGACGCCGACGCGCTCGATGCCGCGTACGACGCGGCGATCCTGCGCGTCGACCGGGCCGTCGCCGATCTCGCCCGTCCGCTGCCCTACGTCCCGGTGGCGCCCCCGCGGGTCGGCGACGAGCTGCCCGAGGTGCGCTCGTCGATGCCGAACGGGATGTACCCGCGCGCCGTCGAGGTCGCCACGGAGCACATCCTCGCCGGTGACATCTTCCAGGTCGTGCTCGCGCAGCGCTTCGACCTCGATCTCGACGCAGAGCCGTTCGATGTGTACCGGGTGCTGCGCCAGGTCAACCCGAGCCCGTACATGTACTTCTTCCGTCACCCTGAGGTCACCCTCGTCGGCTCGTCGCCCGAGCCGATGGTGCAGCTGCTCGACGGCCGGGTGATCTCCCGCCCGATCGCTGGCACCCGGCGCCGGGGCACCACCGACGAGGACGACCGCCGGCTCGCGGCCGAGCTGATCGAGCACCCGAAGGAGCTCGCCGAGCACGTCATGCTCGTCGACCTCGCTCGCAACGACGTCGGTCGC
>JAODBQ010000447.1 GCA_025464045.1 Ilumatobacteraceae bacterium | reverse complement strand
GTGTAGTCGTTGATCTGGTAGTGCGTGCCGGCGAACGAGAACGGCTCACCGAGCATCGACCGCTTGATGATCTCGAGGCCCTCGACGAAGCGGTCGATGCGCACGCCCGCGGGGTCGTAGGGCATCCCCGCCCACTCGTAGTCAGCGATCATCCAGCCCGCGCCGAGCCCGATCTCCAACCGTCCGTCGGAGAGCAGGTCCATCGTCGCCAGCTCCTTGGCCAGCACGACGGGGTGCTTGTAGTCGTTGTCCCACACGAGCGCTCCGACGCGCAGCTCGGTGGTCGCGCTCGCCGCAGCCATCAACGCCGGCACCGGCGCGAGCTGATCGGTGAAGTGATCCGGCATCGTCAGCGAGCTGAAGCCGTTGGCCTCCGTCCGGCGGGCGAGCTCCAGCCACTCCGTCGCGGTCGTCGCGTTGGAGGCCTGGATGCCGAAGCGGAACGGACGGGGTGCGGCAGGTGTGGAGGTCACGCCGGCGAACCGTACAGCGGGTGACGCCGGCGCCGCGCGCCCCACCACTAGCGTTCGCTGCTGCGTGCGACGTCTTGCCTGGCCCATCCGCTTCGTGTGCATCGTGCTCGCCGGGGCGCTGCTGATCGCCGGCGTCGTGATCGGTGCAGGCCCGCGGTTGTGGCGCACCGCCGAGGCGCACGACCAGCTGCCGGTCACGTTGCCGGCGTTCCAACCCCTGTCGCAGCGCTCCTACGTCTACGACTCGGCGAACAACGTGATCGCCGTGTTCGAGCGCGAGAACAGCCAACCGATCCACCTCGACCAGGTGCCGCCCGGCGTCGTGGAGGCGCTGCTGGCCGTGGAGGACAACGAGTACTACATCCACCACGGGGTGAACGTGCGCAGCTTCATGCGCGCCCTGCTGTCGAACTTCTCCAGCGACGCGCCGCGCCAGGGTGCCAGCACGATCACCCAGCAGGTGGTGAAGAACGAGTTCCTCGCCGGGCTGCCGCGCGACGGCAGGTACAAGGCGCTGCAGGCGCACTACGCGACGATGCTGGAGAAGAAGATGTCGAAGAACGACATCCTCGAGCGCTACCTGAACACCGTCTTCTTCGGCAACAACGCGTACGGGCTGCAGGCGGCGGCGGAGGTGTACTACGGCAAGAGCGTGGACCAGCTGACCACGATCGAAGGTGCGTTCCTCGCCGGGTTGGTGCGCTCACCGTCGGGCTACGACCCCTTCCACCAGCCGGAGCGGGCTCGCGCGCGGTTCAAGCAGGTCACCGACCGGCTCGTCGATGTCGCGATGCTGACCCAGGCGCAGGCGGACGACCTCGCCCAGAACTACGTGCTGCCGGAGATCCCGCGCACGTTGCCGACGCTCGACACCACGCCCACGTACTACAGCGAGGCGCTGCGCCAGTACCTGATGCAGGATGCGCTGTTCCTCGGTCCCGACGAGCAGTCCCGCGCGAACCTGCTGTACCGCGGCGGGCTGCGGATCCACACCACGTTCGACCCTGCGCTGCAGGCCAGCGCGGAGGCGGCACAGGCGGCGATGCCCGCCAACGCCGGCGGCTTCACCAGTTCGATCGTCTCGCTCGACACGACGAGCGGGGCGATCAGGGCGATGGTCGGCGGGACCGGGTTCGTGCCCGTGACGCACGAGGTGAACATGGCCCTCGAACCGCGCCAGACCGGCTCGAGCATCAAGCTGTTCATCCTCGCGGCCGCGCTGCAGGCCGGCGTCGAGCCGACCGACGTCATCGACGGGCGACGCGGGTGCGTGCTCCCGAACGCCGGTGATCCGAAGCACCCGTTCGTGATCACCGGTGGCGAAGCTGGTTCGATCGCGCCGTTGAACCAGCAGACCTGGCTGTCGATCAACTGCGCGTTCGCACGGCTGAGCCAGATCGTCGGCCTCAACCGCGTCGTCGACACCACGTACCGGATGGCGCAGTCGCCGTACCTCTACCAGGGGCAGCCGAACACGGTCAGCCGCCCGACGATCCAGCCGTACCCGAGCTTCGCGACGGGTGCCAACCCGATGTCTCCGCTCGACATGGCAGCGGGCATGCAGACCGTCGCCAACCAGGGGCTGCACCACCAGCCGTACTACGTGGAGAGCATCGACCGCGTCGACGGGACGCGCTTCTACACCCACCAGGATCCGGGGACCCAGGCCCTCGACGCCGGTGTGGCGCTGACCGAGCTGGACATCCTCAAGGGTGTGGTCACCCGTGGCACGGCGCGCACCGCGCTGCGCACGTTCGCCCGCCCGGCCGCGGGCAAGACCGGCACGCAGGAGGACAACTCCAACGCGTGGTTCGTCGGCGCGACGCCGCAGCTGACCACCGCGGTGTGGGTCGGCGATCCCGATTCGTACAAGCCGATGAACAACATCCCCGAGTTCCGCAAGGACGGGGTCAGCAAGGTGCAGGGCGGCACGTATCCGGCGAAGATCTGGCGTGCGTACATGGAGGGTCAACCGGCCAGCGAACCGGTGCTGGACTGGCCGGCGCCCCCGGCGCCCGTGCGCGGCCCGATGAAGCTGTACCTGCCCGGAGTGGAGTGCCTGGCCGTGCTCGTCGGCGGTGCCGCGCCCAGCGCGGCGGCCAGCACCACCGTCAAGCCGGCGGCCGGTCTGCTGCAACCGCAGACGCCGT
>JAODBQ010000387.1 GCA_025464045.1 Ilumatobacteraceae bacterium | reverse complement strand
CGTCGGGCGCCACGACCACGATCACCGGCGGACTCCCCGGGACGACGACGACGGTGGCCGGCGCTCCGTTCATCCCCCCGGCGAGCACCGCACCCGGTGCAACGACGGCGCCCGGCCCCGTGACGCTCGCGCCCCCTGTGGCCCCCACCAGCTCTTCGACCACGACGGGTGCGAGCACGGCCACGACGGATCCGCTGGGCTCGACCACGCTCGCGCCGATCCTGGCGATCGAGCCGCCGGCCCGCCCTGGGCCACCCGTCACCGAGACGACGACGACGACGACTGCGTCGGTCCTGCCGCCCACCACCGAGCCGGCGACGACCGTGGCTGATCCCGCGCAGTACGGCGGGACCCTGTCGCTGCGCCGCAGCGGGACGTCGACGAGGACGGTGACCGTCGCGGCAACCGCGCGCGACGGGCTGCCGGACGACACGGTGATGACGCTGACGTTCTCCAGCGTCGACCCGCAGTGGAGCGTGACGTTCACGTCCATCGACCGTTGCGTCGGATTGCCCGCGGCACTGTCGGGCGACGACGCCCACTCCTACACCGTGCAGTGCGTCATCCCTGCGCTCGCCGCCTCGGCGACCTCATCGGTGGCGTTCGTCGTCGACGATCCGTCCCACGACGGTGACGACAACGACGCGGTCCGTGCCCGTGTCACGGGGCAGCGGCCAGGCGGGTCGGCGGCGACGCAGTGCGACGGGCCGGGTTGCTGAACCCGACCGCGGCGGTCGTTCAGCCGCCGGGGTTGGCGGCGAGGTGGTCGAACCGACCGTCGGGCCGGATGCTGCGGTAGGCGTCGATCACCGGGGCGAGCTCCGCAGGTGCGGCGCCGTGCAGGATCACGCTGTCGGCGCCGACAGCGAACTGGTGCAGCACCGCGTCGGCACACTGCGCCGGCGACCCCGTGCCTGCGGCCGCCAACCACTCGTCCGGGATCAGCGCGGCGACGTGCTCGAGCTCGGACGTGGTGGCCTTCGCATCGAGTGCCCCACGGAAGCCGGCGACGAACGGGTCGGCGCGGAAGCGGGCGAGCACCGCAGGGTCCCAACCGTTCGTGCGCACCATCAGGTCGCCGTACGCCTGGAGGTAGGTCGCCATCCGCCCGACGGTCTTCTTCAACCGCACGTCCTCCGGCAGCCAGTCGCCGATGACGGCGAAGCAGCTCCAGATCCGCACGGATGCCGGATCGCGGCCGGCCTGCTCCGCGGCGCGGTGCACGATGTCGGTGACCCGCTGCATCGTCTCGTCGGTGAAGAACGTGTGCAGCAGCACCCCGTCGAACACGCGACCGGCCAGCTCGAGGCTGTGCGGACCGAAGGCCGAGATCAGCATCGGGATGTCCTCGCGGAAGTCCGGGTCGAGCGCGAGTGCGGGCCAGCTGCCGGCCGGACCGTCGTGGCCGAGCACCGTCTCGCCGTGCCACAGCCGACGGAACACACCGGCGATGTCCTCCAGCTGAGCACTCGTGATGTGCGCAAGGCCGAACGCATCGAACATCCGGTCCATGCCACGGCCGAGACCGAGCGTGAACCGACCACCGGTGAGCCGGTGCATCGTCGTCGCGTAGCTCGCCGTGACCATCGGGTGGCGGGTGTTGTGGTTGGTGACGCCGGTGGCGATCCCGAGCGACGTCGTGCACGCTGCGGCTGCGCCGCTGAGCGTGACGATCTCCTTGACGTTGAACCGCTCGCTGAGGAACACGCTGCCGAAGCCGAGCGCCTCACCGTCCCGGCACTCGTCCAGCAGATCCGCCGGTGATCGTGGTGCGCCGGCGAGGCCGTAGAACGCAAGTTCCTTCAACTGCTCCATCGGGCCACCGTAGAACCCGGTGGTCGCGGACCCCGCGCGGGGACGGGTCCCGGCAGACTGAACAGATGGTGGCATCGGCGTTCGAGGGTGTGCTCGCCGGCGTGCGACGCTCCATCGGCGGTGCGATCTTCGAGCGCATCGCCGGGTCGGATGGAGCCGAGGTCGGACGGCGGATGCGGTCCGACGACGGGCCGCGCTGGTTCGCCGCGGACAGCCCGATCGCACGCGTGCACGGTGATGCGGCGATGTTCATCGGTGGGCTCACCGCGCTGCTGCTGCAGTCGCTCCACCCGCTGGCGATGGCCGGCGTCGACCAGCACTCCGGCTACCGGGGCGACCCGTGGGGCCGGCTCGCGCGCACCAGCCGCTTCCTCGCCGTCACCACGTACGGCTCGGCGCGCGACGCGCAGCGCCAGATCGAGGTCGTGCGCGCCGTGCACCGCCGCGTCACGGGCGTCGCGCCCGACGGCCGGCCGTACGCCGCGAGCGACCCCCACCTGCTGTCGTGGGTGCACGTCGTCGAGGTCAGCAGCTTCGTCAGCGCCCATCGCCGCTTCGGCGCGACGTCGCTCACCGACGCCGAGTACGACGTCTACGCGGTGCAGAGCGGGCGGATCGCCACCGAGCTCGGGGCGCGTGACGTGCCCTCGTCGATGGCCGAGGTGCGGGCGATGTTTGCTGCCTACCGCCCGGAGCTCGCCAGCACGCCCGCGGCACGGGCCACGGCGAGGTACCTCGTCGTCAACCCGCCGCTGCCGTTGGCCCTGCGCCCGGCGTACCTGCCCCTGGCCGCCGCGGCGGTGTCGCTCGTGCCGCGGTGGGCGCGATGGCCGTTGCGGCTGCCGTGGCTGCCGGTCACCGAGGCAACCGTCGGCCGGGTGGCGGGCGATGCGGTCACCCAGGCGATCCGCTGGGCGCTCCCGGCCGCGGAGGGCATCGCCGCCCGCTCATAGCCTGGGCAGATGACGTTCACCGCGACTCCCCTGGATCAGATCGCGCCGACCGTCGCACGGGCCCGCGAGGTGTTCACCACCGGGGCGACCGGACCGATCGCGGCGCGGGTGTCCACGTTGCGCCGGCTGGCGCAGGAGCTGCGCGCGCACGAGGCTCGGCTGCTCGATGCGCTCGCTGCCGATTTCGGCAAGCCGCGCCACGAGGCGTGGTTCACCGAGATCGGCTTCTGCACGGCCGAGATCGATCACACGCTCGCCCACCTCCCGCGGTGGGCGAAGGTGCAGCGCGTGCCGACGCCCGCCGCGTACCAGCCGGCCGCGTCGACGATCGTCGCCGAACCGCTCGGCGTCGTCGGCGTGATCGCACCGTGGAACTACCCTGTGCAGCTCCTCGTCGCTCCCGCCATCGCCGCGATCGCGGCTGGCAACACGGTGGTGCTCAAGCCCAGCGAGCTTGCCGCGCGCACGGCCGATGCGCTCGCCGCGCTCGTGGCGGACCTGGCCGATCCGGCCGTGCAGATCGTGCAGGGCGGCGTGGCCGAGACCACCGAGCTGCTCGCCCAGCGGTTCGACCACATCATCTACACGGGCAGTGGCAAGGTCGGTCGGATCGTGATGCGCGCGGCCGCCGAGCACCTCACGCCGGTCACGCTCGAGCTCGGTGGCAAGAGCCCGGCGATCGTCAGCCGGCATGCGAACATCGACGTCGCCGGACGGCGCATCGCATGGGGCAAGTTCGTCAACGCCGGCCAGACCTGCATCGCGCCCGACTACGTGCTCGTCGAGCGTCCCGTGCATGACGAGCTCGTCGCGGCCATCGGTCGACACGTCGACGCGTTCTACGGCCCGGATCCGCAGCGCAGCCCCGACTACGCACGGATCGTCGACGAGTCGCACTTCCATCGCCTGGAGCAGCTGATGCACTCCGGCACGGTGGCCCACGGCGGACGTACCGATGCGGACCTGCGCTACATCGAGCCGACGGTGCTCACCGGCGTCGGTCGCGAGGAGCCGGTGATGGCCGAGGAGATCTTCGGGCCGATCCTGCCGGTGCTCGCCGTCGACTCGCTCGCCGAGGCGATCGACGTCGTCAATGCCGGCGACCGGCCGCTCGCGCTGTACACGTTCAGCGAGGACGCCGCCGAGAACGCGGCCGTGGTTGCCGGCACCAGCAGCGGCGGCGTGTGCGTCAACGCCACGCTGCTGCACGTCGCCAACCCGAACCTGCCCTTCGGTGGCGTCGGACCGAGCGGGATGGGGGCGTACCACGGCCGTTCCGGCTTCGACTCGTTCAGCCACCGCCGTGCCGTCCACACGCGGACCACGAAGGTCGATCCGCTCGTGCTCTACCCGCCGTACACGCCGATCAAGCAGCGGCTCGTGCGCGCCGGGCTCCGCCTGCCCGACCCGCGCGACCTGATGGCTCGGCTGCGCGCCAGCGTCCGCCGTCGCTGACGCCGACGGGCCGCTCGGCTCGCCCGGCTCAGTTGCCGACGGCCTCGACGAAGTCGCCGAACCCCGTCTCGAGGCTGTTCTGGTCCTTGCCGACCACGATCACCATCGTGCCGCCCTTCTCGGCGACGAAGAACAGGTTGCCGGAGCTGGTGAACGTGCCACCGGTGATCCCGGCGATCGTCGCCGGGGTGACCGGGGCACCGCGGCCGAGCGTTGACTCGACCGCCTCGACCGACCCTGGCGCCAACGTGTCGCCGTCGGGCACGAAGCCGAACACCCGGGTGATCGCGATGTCGTTGACGATCACGTCGACGCCGAACAGCGAGCCCGGCTGGGCGGCCATCACCGGGTCGAGGGCGAGCGCGGTCTGGATCAGCGTCACCGTGTTCTCGTCCGAGTCGACGAACGTGTAGTCGCCCTTCGGCGTGATCTCGGCGGCGAGGTGGATGATCGTCTTGTTGTCCCCGGCCGTGGCCGTCGTCGGTGCGGTGATGACCGGCGCCGTGGTGACCGGCGCCGCGGTGGTGACCGGCACCGTGGTGGCCGGCGGCAGCGTCGTCGCCGGCACGGTCGTCGCCGGCAACGTCGTCGGGGCGTCGGTGACGGGCGTGGTGTCCACCGGTTCGGTGGTCGTGGTCTGCGGTCCGGCGGTGAACACGGGTGTGAACGCGCACGAGCTGGCGTCGAGCGAGTCGGCGAGGTCCGAGTTGTCGTTGTCGAGCTTCTTGAGGCTGGAGATCTTGGTGGTGACGGTCTTGTCGTCACCCTTCTTCGCCGCGCTCGAGATCTGGTCGAACAGGTCGATCTCGTCGTTCATGTTCGACTGCAGCGCCTTGAAGTCCGAGCTCTGCGCGCTCGGTGCCTTCAGCTTCTTCAGCGCGACGACGCCGGCCTGGAACACCGACGACGCGTCGTCGGCCGACGTCCGGAAGTCATCCAGCGACGTCGGCTGATCGACGTCGCGCAGTCCGCGGGCGACGGTGCGGCAGGCCTCCTGCAGCTGGTCGCTGAACGATGCCTTGCCGCCGCCATCGCTGCCGCATGCGCCGAGGGTGATGGCCAGCAGCACGGCTGCTGGCGCGAAGATTCGCTGCTTGCTCATTTTCCGGTGTTCTCCCGCCTCGTGGGTTCGTGGATCGTAGACGTCAGGTCGTGGTACGTCGATCGTCGTCCCGCGGTTCTGCGGGTCGCGTCGGATCGGGGCCGATCAGGCGTCGAGCAACGCGTGAACGTGCGATTGCAGCTGATCGATCCCGGTCCCGTTCGCGGCGCTGACCCACATCACGTCGCCGGGATCGAGGCCGCAGGCGCGCGCCAACTGCTGGCGCCGTCCGGACCGCTTCGACGGCCGCACCTTGTCGAGCTTCGTCGCGACCACGGTGTGCGGGACCGAGTTGGCATGCAGCCACCCCAGCATCTGCAGGTCCAGCTTCGTCGGCCCGATCTCGCCGTCGACGAGCACGAGGACGAGCTCGAGCCCCTCGCGCTCGAGCAGGTAGCCCTCGATCATCTCCTGCCACGTCTTGCGTTCGCGCTGGGGCACCTTGGCGTAGCCGTAGCCGGGAAGATCGACGAACGACCCACCGCCCGGCAGCACGAAGAGGTTGATCAACTGGGTCCGCCCCGGCGTGTTCGACACCTTGGCGAGCTGGCGGCGGTTGGCGAGCGCGTTCAGGAGCGACGACTTGCCGACGTTGCTGCGACCGACGACGGCGATCTCCGCCGTCGCCGCCGGGAGATCGGTGTGCCGCTTCGCCGACATCACGAACGTCAGCTGCAGCGGCATCCGTTCACGGTACCGGCGGGCGTGCAAGGGTCTGGCGGGCCATCCGGGCGGGATGACTTGTCTCGCCCTCGCGGACTGGTCAGGCTTGCGCCCGGTGAGAGGAGACCACGTGGAGGCGAACGCAGTGGCCCGGAACGCGGTGGCCGGGCACGCGGCGGTGCAGCGCAGGTGGTCTGCCTGGGCGCGCCCGCGCGGCGCGCTGGTGACGTGCGCGGTGGCGTTGGCCGTCCTCGCCGGTTGCAGCAAGACGACGACGTCCGCCACGTCCTCGACGGCGGCGACCACGTCCCTGCCTGGCGGGACGGCCGACGGGGCGACGTCCGGCGCCACCACGGTGGTCGCGACCTCGGCGACCTCGCGGGCCACGAGCACCTCGACCGGCGCGTCCACGTCGTCCACCTCCTCCACCTCGTCGACCTCGTCGACATCGTCGACGACGACCACGACCGTGCCCCCGACCACGACGCTGCCGCTGATCACCCAGGGCGGCGTGGTGATCGTGGCCAACGCGTCGGGGATCGACGGCGCGGCGGCAGCCGTCAGCGCCACCCTCGGCAGCCTCGGGTTCCAGACCGTGAAGGCCACCAACGCGGCCGGCTACGAGGACTCGCTGGACGTCAGCAAGGTCTACTTCACCCCGGACGCCTACCCCGTGGCCTACTCCATCGCCCAGCTGATGGGCGGCGTGGCCGTGGCGCCGATGCCGACACCGCCACCGATCTACCTGGCCCTCGACGGGCTACGTGGCGCGAACGTGATCGTGATGCTCGGCAAGGACCGCGCCGGCCGGCCGCTGCCGGGCGTCCCGACACGCTGAACCTCGGCGACTTCGGCGACCCTCGGCGGGCCACCCGGTGGTCGAGACCGGCGTCGATCCGGTGACCCCACGCTTTTCAGGCGTGTGCTCTGCCAACTGAGCTACTCGACCGTGTGCACTGCTGTGTTCCTACCGTGCCGTGCGCGCACGGTGTTGCATTCGTACGGTGTTGCTTTCGCGAGCGACCGTCTCCGGAGAGACGGTCGAGCGGTCCCGACGGGGTTCGAACCCGCGACCTCCGGCTTGACAGGCCGGCGTGAACTCCACTTCACCACGGGACCAGGCTGTGACCAGCGAGGTCGAGCACCCCCAACGGGATTCGAACCCGTGCCGCCACCTTGAAAGGGTGGTGTCCTAGGCCACTAGACGATGGGGGCATGCGGGACGGCTCCGATTGAGAGCGGCACGACACTAGCAGCCCCTCCCGCGAACCGGCCAGACGATTGCGCCCTCGGGTAGGTCGAACCGCAGGGTACGTTGCTCGGGTGCGTCTCGCCGCGGAGCCATCGCTCGACGCCACGAGCTACCCGTTCGCCCACCGTCTGCGGGTGCGGTTCTCCGAGACCGATGCGATGGGCATCGTCCACCACGCCAGCTACCTGCCCTACCTGGAGGAGGCGCGCGTCGCCTTCCTGCGCCACGTCGGTCATCCGTACGCCGAGTGGCGCCGCGACGGGCTCGACATCGCGGTGCTGGAGTGCTTCCTGCGCTACCGCCGTCCATTGCGGTTCGATGACGAAGTGGACGTGCACCTGCGCCTGGCCCTCGCCACCCGGACCACGTTCCAGATGACGTACCTCCTCACGGAGAGCGGTGACGTCTGCGCCACCGGTGTCACGGTGCACGGATGTGTGCGCAGTTCAGGGGCGCCGAGCCGTCTGCCGGGCTGGTTGGTGGCGTTGGCCGGCGACTGAGGGCGGTCTCTGCGGCGTCGTTCGCCGCATCGCGTTGATTACAACATCCGCGCAACTGCTCGCACCTGGCGGCGGCGAAATCACCGCTTGTTACCGTGTTCACATGCGCGCCGGACGGGAAACGCGACGCGGCTCGTGATCGGCATCTGCACGGACTCGGGCTCGCAGCTGCCTGCATCCCTCGCTGCGCGGTTGGGCATCGAGGTGGTGCCGCTGACGGTCACGGTGGGTGGTCGGGAGTTCCTCGAGGGCATCGACCTCGACGTCGATCAGCTGTACGCCATGTTCGCCGACGAGGGCGACGAGCTGACCGTCGCCCAGCCGAGTCCCGGCCAGTGCGCCGTCGCCTACGAGGCGCTCGCCGAGCGCGGCTGCTCGTCGATCGTCTCGATCCACTCCAGCCTCGCCGACTGCAACGCGCTCCACGCCGCTCGCCTGGCCACCAGGTCGGCGCCGGTGCCGGTGCGGATCGTCGACTGCGGCTCGGTGAGCTTCGGCGTCGGCTGCTGCGCCTGGGCGGCGGCCGACGCCGCGCTCGGCGGCGCGTCGGTGGAGGGGGTGGTCGAGATGCTCGACACGCTCGTCGCCAACGTCGACCACGTCTTCGCCATCAACCCGGCGGCCCCCGACGTCGGCATCTACGTCGCCAGCGGGATCGGTGAGGGCGTCGACGCGATCACGTGCGCGCTCACCACGGCGCACGCCGTCGAGGCGATGGCCGGTCACGTGCTCGGTCGTGCCGGCGCGCTGCGGATCGGTGTCGGCGCCGGTGCCAAGGAGGCGCTGCCGCTCGCCGACGAGCTCGAGCTCGCCCTGCGTGCCGTCGGCCGGCCGATCGAGCTCATCCGCTACCGCATCGGCGCCGGGATGGCGCAGCGGATGCGTCCGGGCACCGTCGGCTGCTTCGCGTTCCCGGCCGGCTGACCCGCACGGATCCGCATCCAGCTGCATCCAGCTGCGCCAGCGCGGGGTCCGGCCAGGACGCCCGGCGCACGGCGCCCGCCTAGGCTGCACGGATGATCCAGCTGGATCGGGTGACCAAGCAGTTCCCCGATGGAACGGTGGCGGTGGACGAGCTCTCTCTCGAACTGCCCACGGGCGAGGTCCTCGCGCTGCTCGGCACCTCGGGCTCGGGCAAGACGACCACGCTGCGGATGATCAACCGGCTGATCGAGCCGACGCGCGGCACGATCTCGATCGACGGGCGCGACGTGCGCAGCCTCGACGTGCACGAGCTGCGCCGTGGCATCGGCTATGTCATCCAGCAGGCAGGGCTGTTCCCGCACCGCACCGTGATCGACAACGTCACGACCGTGCCGAGGTTGCTCGGCTGGGACCGCCGCCGGTCGCGGAGCAGGGCGATGGAGCTGCTCGAGCTGTTCGGTCTCGACGACTCGATGTCCGATCGCTACCCGGCGCAGCTCAGCGGCGGCCAGCAGCAGCGCGTCGGCGTCGCCCGCGCGCTCGCCGCTGATCCACCCGTGCTGCTGATGGACGAACCCTTCGGCGCGGTCGACCCGATCGTGCGGGCCCAGCTGCAGGTGGAGTTCGCCCGGCTGCAGCGCGAGCTCGGCAAGACGGTGGTCTTCGTCACCCACGACGTGGACGAGGCGATCACCGTCGGCACGCAGATCGCCGTGCTGCGCACCGGCGGGGTGCTCGCCCAGATCGGGACACCCAAGGACGTCCTCGCCCACCCGACGGACCTGTTCGTCGCCGACTTCATGGGCGCGGACCGGCAGGTGAAGCTGCTCGGGCTGCTGCCCGCGTCGGCGGTCAACCAGCGTCGTCTGGCGGACCTGCCGAGCGACTGGGAAGTCGTGCTCGACGGCGCCGGCCGGCCGACCGGGTGGTGCCGTCGCGGCGCGCCGGTGACCACCGAGGTGATCACCCCGGTGCGGCCGGGCGCGACGGCCCGGGCGGTGCTCGAGGCCGCGCTGGCCAGCGAGTCCGGTGCCGCGATCCACGTCGACGACCATGGCGTGGCCACCGGGGTGAGCACGCTCGACGACCTCTCGCTCGCGTCGATCGAGGCTGCTGCGTGACGCCTGCCGCGACGCCGCAGCGGGCGCCGAAGGCCGCAGGGCACCTGCAGTGAACGACGGAGGAGTCCTGCGATGAGGGGTGCTGCAACGCGGTTCGCGGGCAACCCGCCGTACTGGAACGGGCCGCAGCTGTCGGGGAACTGGGACGTCATCCGCTACTACACCGCGGAGCACATCAGGTTCACCCTGATCGCGCTCGCGCTCGGTGTGCTGTTCGCGTTCCCGATCGCCTACCTGTCCCATCGCCGGCCGGTGCTGTACCCGCCGATCCTGGCGATGACGAACGTGGTCTACGCGATCCCGTCGCTCGCGCTCTTCGCACTGCTGGGACCGTTCCTCGGGTACACGAACGACAAGCCGATCATCGTCGCGATGGCGCTCTACACACTCGTCATCCTCGTGCGCAACATCGTCGAGGGGCTGCGTGCCGTGCCGCGCAACGTCACCGATGCGGCCACCGGCCTCGGCTACGGACGGCTGCGGCAGTTCGCCGGCGTCGAGCTGCCGTTGGCGATCCCGACGATCATCGCCGGGATGCGGCTCGCCGCGGTGAGCACGATCTCGCTGATCACCGTCGGCGGCGCGATCGGCAAGGGCGCGCTCGGACGGATGTTCGCCGACGGCATCGATCGCGGCATCGACGTCGAGCTCACCTCCGGCGTCATCGCGGTGGTCCTCCTCGCGCTCGTCGCCGATGCACTGCTGCTCACCGCGGGGTGGCTGCTCACCCCGTGGACCCGGGCGCGCACCGCATGAGCGTGCTCGTCGAGGGCGTGCAGTGGCTGTTCGACTCGGGCAACTGGTGGGGCAACCGCGGCATCGTCGCGCGCGTCGTCGAGCACCTGGAGTACTCGGGCGCCGCGCTCGGCGTCGCGTTCGTCATCGCGTTCCCGATCGGCCTGATCATCGGGCACACGGGCAAGGGCCGCTTCGTCGCCTCCTCCACGGCCAACGTGCTCCGTGCGGTGCCGACCTACGGCGTGGTCTCGCTGCTGTTCATCTGGCGCCCGCTCACGCTGTGGCCGCTCCTGCTGGCGCTGGCGATCCTCGCCCTGCCGCCGATCATGCTGAACACCGCCGCGGGCATCGCCAACGTCGATCCGCAGACCCGCGACGCTGCGGAGGGGGTGGGGCTCACCGGCTTCCAGGTGCTGACGAAGGTGGAGGCCCCGTGCGCGCTGCCGCTGATCCTCGCCGGGATGCGCAGCGCGGCGAACCAGGTGATCGCCACCGCCACCGTGCTCGGCGTGAAGGGCCAGGGCGGGCTCGGCGTGTTCATCTTCAGTGGCTATGGCACGCAGCGCTACTACATCGTCTACGGCGCGTCGATCGCGATCATCGCGATCGTGCTCCTCGTCGAGGCGGCGTTCGCGGTGCTGCAGCGGCGCCTCGTCTCGCCGGGTTTGCGCGTGGCCCGGATCGGGAAGCAACTGCGGTCACGAAAGTCGATAACGTTGGTCGGAAATAGCGCGCGATGACGTCCCCCCAACGGCGTCGATGATCGGCGCCTCCGGCCCGCGGGTCGTGTCCAGTCATCTGAATGCAGTCAGGTCCGCACCCAAGGGGAGGAAACCATGAAGTACGAGCACTCGAAGCGACGCGTCACCGTGTTCGCCGCGCTCGCCGTCTCGGCACTGGCGCTGGTCGCGTGCGGCTCGGACACGAAGTCGAGCTCGTCCACCGCGGCTCCGACGACGGCCGCCACTGCGACGACCGGCGCGGCGAGCACGACCACCGGATCGAGCGCCGACTCGAGCGCCACCACCGCGGCTCCTGGGACCACCGGTGCGGCCGGGTCCACACCGGCGTCGGGCAGCAAGCCGAAGATCGTGGTCGGTTCCGCGGACTTCCCGGAGAACCAGCTGTTGATGGAGATCTACGGCCAGCAGCTCGAGAAGGCGGGCTACACCGTCGACCGCAAGCCGTCCATCGGCGCCCGCGAGGTGTACTACAAGGCGATCAGCGCGACGCCCCCCGAGATCGACCTCGTGCCGGAGTACACCAACTCGCTGCTGAGCTACGTGATCCGCCTGAAGGATCCGAACGCGACGCCGACCGCCAAGAACATCGCCGAGCAGGTCACCGCGCTCCAGGCCGCGTTGCCGTCGAACCTCGTGGTCGGCACGCCGTCCACCGCCGAGGACAAGGACGTCATCGTCTGCACGTCGGCGATCGCCAGCAAGTACTCGCTGAAGACGCTCAGCGACCTGGCCAAGGTCGCCGACCAGATCACGATCGGTGCGCCGCCGGAGTTCGAGACGCGTTCGCCGTTCGGCCTGGTCGGGTTCAAGACCTTGTACAACGCGACGTTCAAGGACTTCGTGCCGCTGAAGATCGGCGACATCCCGGCGGCGCTGACCGCGAACGAGGTCGACTGCGGCAACCTCTTCTCGACGATGTCGGTCATCACCACGAACAACTTCGTTGCGCTCGACGACGACAAGACGATCGTGCCGAACGAGGCAGTCCTGCCGTTGATGACCAAGGACATCGCCACCCCCGAGGTGCTCACCGTCGTCAACGGCGTGTCCTCGAAGTTGGACACCGACATGCTCAAGAAGCTGATGGTGGAGATCGAGGTCGACAAGAAGGCACCCGACGTGGTCGCCAAGGAGTTCGTCGCCACGCTCCCGGCCCCGTAGCCGCAGCCGCAGCACACCCTCGGTGCCCGCCGGTACGGGCGTTCAGCTGCCGCTGAACGCCCGTACCGCGGCGTCGAGCAGGTACGACAGGTAGCCGTAGAGGTGGTGCTCGCCGACGAGCGGATCGTCGTCGGCGACGTCTTCGAGATCGTGCGCCTCGTCGACGTCGAGCATCGTGCCG
>JAODBQ010000249.1 GCA_025464045.1 Ilumatobacteraceae bacterium | reverse complement strand
CGCAGGTGCTCGTCGCTGTGGCACATCCCCGAGGCGGCGATCTTGACGAGCACCTCGCCGGCCTTGGGCGGATCGAGCTCGATCTCCTCGACGCTCCACGGCGTGTGCAGCGCCCGCAAGATGGCGGCTTTCGTCTTCATGTCATGAACCCCCGGTGAACTCGAAGAACGCGGCGACGTTACCCGGGCCTTCGTGATGACGCCACTCTCATGGGAGCCCGAGGGCGGGCGGCAGCGGCGCGTCGGCGACGAAGTGCAGCACCTGCACCGCGCGGGTCATCGCGACGTAGAGCAGACGGGCCCCGCGCGGGCTTCCGTCGAAGATCTGATGCGGGTTGACGACGACCACGCCGTCGAACTCGAGTCCCTTCACCGCCTCCGCAGTGAACAGCGGGACGTCGCCGTGGGCGAGGTCGTGGACCCGGTCGACGCCCGCCAGCCCGACCGCCGCGAACGCGGCGCACAGCTCGTCGAACATGGCCGGCGGCGCGACGACGCCCGTGTTGTGGTGGCGGTGCCGCACGGCCAACACCTCGGCGGCGACACTGGCGGCGAGGTCGTTCGGCGCGACGATCCGCACGACTGGTGGATCGCCCTCGAGCCGGACGCTGCGGCTCGCCGCGCTGGACACCTGCGTGAACGGCAGCAGCCGGTTGGCGACGTCGAGGATCGGCGCGGGCACGCGGTAACCGATCGTCAGGTGGGCGATCTCGGCGTGTGCGGCGCGCAGGTGGCCGAGCGCGACGCCCCAGTCCTGCTGACCGGCGGGCGTGGTCGACTGGGCCAGGTCCCCGAGGATCGTCATCGAGCCGGACGGGCTCCGCCGGCCGATCACGCGCAGCGCGACCGCGGAGTGGTCCTGCGACTCGTCGACGACGACGTGGCCGTACGTGAACGGCGTGCCGTTGAGCAGCGAGCTCGCCTCGTCGACGAGGTACTGGTCGGCAACGGTCCAGGCGCGGCGCTTCCCGGCCGGTCCCGGGAACCACTCCTTGAGCACGCGGTCGACGAGGCGGATCGGCTGCTGCGTCGGCCACGCCTTCGTGAGCGCGCTGCGCAGCGCGGGTGCCTTCTCCCACACGTCGTCGCGATCGAGGCGCCGGCGCATGTCCCGCTGCACGAGGCCCTTCAGCGAGTCGCGCCGCTTGTTCACCGGTGCCTTCGCCTGCAGGGCCTGGTCCAGCCAACCGGCGATCTCCTCGCGCGTCACCACGAGCGTGCGCGCGCCCATCGGGATGCGCAGATCCTCGGACGGCAGGACGACGTGCTGCACCGCGGCGACGGCGAGCACGTCGAGCATCGCCGCGTCGCCCTTGTCCCGGCGCAGCCCGTCGGGATCGGTGCCGGTGATCTCCACCTTCGGCAGGCACAGGTCGAGCGCGGTGCGCTGCTGCACGCTGCGCTCGCCGAGCGACGGCAGGACGTTGCCGATGTAGTCGAGGAACACCCGGTTGGGGCCGACCACGAGCACGCCGTCGCGCACGAGGCGGCGGCGGTGCTCGAACAGCAGGTATGCGGCGCGGTGCAGGCCGACCGCGGTCTTGCCGGTGCCCGGGCCTCCCTGGACGACGAGGCACCGCTCGAGCGGCGCGCGGATGACGACGTCCTGCTCGGCCTGGATCGTGGCGACGATCTCGCGCATCGCCCCGGTGCGCGCCGCGCCGATCTCGGCGAGGACCGGGTCCGGGATCCCGGAGCCGGCGGTGTCGTCGTCGGGATCGTCGAGCTGCTCGTCCAGGTAGGCCGTCAGCTCGCCGTCCACCGCGGTGAACCGGCGACGGTGGGCGAGGCCGAACGGGTCGGCGTGGGTCGCCCGGTAGAACGGCGCGGCGATCGGTGCCCGCCAGTCGACGACGACCGGGTCGTGCTGATCGTCTTCGATGTGGCGCCGCCCGATGTACCAGACCTGATCGCCGGTGGCGGACGTGGCAGAAGTGGCAGCCGTGGCGGACGTGGCGGTGATCCGCCCGAAGAACTCGCCGGCACCCGGTGTGCGCAGGTCCTCCAGCGCTTCGGCAACGGTCACCTCGACGTACTCGGACGTGACCTCGTCGGCCGCCGCGTCGGGATCGACGTGCTCGAAGCGGCTGATCATCGCGTCCCGACACGCGCGCGCGAACGTCAGCTGATCGCGCTCCGCCGGCAGCTCGGGGAACAGATCGGGCGACAGGTCGGCAGCCATGGGGGCCACGACCCTACAAGCGACGGGCCTGCGTGCTGCCGAGGGTTCCGGGCGACCCGGCCGCGGGCAGGCGACAGGGTCGACGTCGCGGAGTACGCTCGCGAGATGGACAACGACACCATCGAAGCCGCCCCGGCGGAGGCGCCGCTCGCCGACGAGCGACTGGTCGAGACCGAGCTGCTGGTCGAGGAGATCTCGATCGACGGGATGTGCGGCGTCTACTGACGCACGCACCCACCATGGCCACCGAGCTGCTCGACAGGGCTCTCGAGCTCGATCCGCAGGTGGCACTGCGGCCGGAGCCGTTCGGTGCGCTCGCCTACCACTACGGCAACCGCCGTCTGGTGTTCCTCAAGCATCCCGACATGGTCGCCGTCGCCAGCCACCTCGGCGAGCACCCGTCGCTCGCCGCGACGCTGGAGGCGTGCCACGTCGCCCCGAGCCGTTGGCCGTCGTTCGCCACCGCGTTCGAGTCACTCATCACGTCGGAGGTCGTCCGTGAGCGTTCAAGCACTGGTTGAGCAACTGAAGACCGGGCTCGACGCGCCGATCTGCCTGACGTGGGAGCTGACCTACGCCTGCAACCTGCAGTGCGTGCACTGCCTGTCGTCGAGTGGTCGGCGCGATCCGAGGGAGCTGACCACGGTCGAGGCCAAGCGCGTGCTCGACGAGCTGCGCGACCTCCAGGTCTTCTACATCAACATCGG
>JAODBQ010000242.1 GCA_025464045.1 Ilumatobacteraceae bacterium | reverse complement strand
GCCCGAGAGGCGGCGGTAGATCGAGCGCATCGCCGCCTCGAGCTCCGGGTTGCCGCCGGCGCGCCACAGCTGACGGTGAAAGATCGCATTGGCCTGGTTCACGCGCCAGCGGTCGTGTTGGTTGGCTCGCTGGAGCTCGATCGTCTCGCGCATGATCCGAAAGTCCTCGTCGGTCCCGCGGAGCGCGGCCAGCTGCGCCACCCGGGGCTCGATCACGCGTCGGCCCTCGAGGACGTGAAAGACGTCTTCAGCCGTGGAGAGTGGGTCCCCCGGACCATCGATCAATGAGTCGGGGATCCAGATCGACGCGATCCGTGTGCCGCCGGCGGGCCCCGGGGAGACCTCAACCACGCCGGCGTCCTGGAGGACGTCGATCGCGTCGCGGACGGTGCGCCGGCTGACGTTCATCGTCAGCGCGAGCTGTCGCTCACCGGGCAGGAGCGTGTCTTGAGGAAGACGCCCGGAGCGGATCTGGTCGACGATCTGGTCGATCACGGCCTCGACCGCGCTGCCGGTTCTGATCGGAGCGAACAGCTCGAGCGGCGCGCGCCGGCGGGTTGGGGTCAAGGTCCTGGCTCTCCGGTCATCCTGCGTTCGTGACGTGAGAGTAACCGTGCTCGGCGGCCAGCTCGACCGCCGCACCCAGGGACCCGTCCAGGTGCGCGTCGAGGGTGTCGGGATTCCAGCGCAGTCCGTCAACGCAGCGCTCGGCGAAGAGGGCTGCGGTGCGGCCGACATCGCGCAGGCTCGCCAGCAGATGCCGTGCGATCACCGGCTCCATGACGTTGAGCTCGAGTTCGCCGGCGGCGACGGCGGACTCGACGATCGTCGCGGTCCCTCGAACCTCGTAGCTGATCTGCAGCACGAGCTCGGGGATCACGGGGTTGATCTTGCCGGGCATGATCGATGAGCCGACCTGGACGCTGGGCAGCTGCACCTCGCCGATCCCGCCTACGGGGCCGGAGGAGAGGAACCGCAGGTCGGCCGCGATCTTGCCTGCCACCAGCGCGACGCGCACGAGCTGTGCGGCGACGTCGACGTACGCGTCGAGGTTTGCGAGCGCGTCGAACAGATCGGCCGACCCGCGGATGGGCAGCCCGGCCTCCTCTGCGAGGAAGCCGAGAACCGCATCGCGGTAACCGGGCGCGGCCCCGATCCCGGTCCCGATCGCTGTCGCGCCGAGCGGGACCTCCAGCAGGCCGTCGAGCGCCGTGGACAGCGCGGCGGCGGTGCGCGCGACCGCGTGGGCGTGCGCGTCGTGCGTCTGCGCGACGGTCAGCGGCACGGCGTCCTGGAGGCAGGTCCGCCCGAGCCGCCGGATCGCGCCCGCCTCGGCGGACTTGGCTCGGAAGGAGCGCTCGAGCTTGGCCAGCTGTGCGACCGTCTCGCGGCCAGCCGTCACGGTGGCGATCGCCATGGCCGTCGGGAAAACGTCGTTGGTCGACTGCGAGCGGTTGACGTGATCGTTCGGGTGGACGACGTCGTAGCGCCCGCGCTCCCTCCCGAGCAGGCCGGCCGAACGGTTCGCGATGACCTCGTTGGCGTTCATGTTGATCGCGGTGCCGCCGCCGCCCTGCACGAGGGGGACCGGGAACTGGGCGTCATGCTCACCGCGCGCGACCTCGCGCGCCGCGGCGAGGATCGCGTCCGCGATGCGCGGCTCGAGGGCGCCGCAGGCGACGTTGGCACGCGCGGCGGCGGCCTTGACGTGACCGAGCGCGGCGATCAGCTCGGGATGGTCGGCCACGGTCACGCCCGAGACGTGGAAGTTCGACATCGCCCGAACCGTGTGAGCGCCGTACAGAGCGCTGGCAGGAACGGCGACGTCGCCGAGCGCGTCGTGCTCCGTACGGTGGTCCTTCGGCGGCGGCGTGCTGGTCATCGGTGGTGAATCCTCCTGCGGACGCGTGCTTATATCGGTACCGAGTCAACTCCAGAAACGGTACTTCTATGGTACCATAGCTCCACGGTGGCGATCGACGACAAGAAGGCGAGCATCCGGCTGGTCGCGATGGGTGGGACGATCGCGTTTGGACCAGGACTGGACGGCGCAGAACCGAGTCTCGACGGAAGCGCGTTGGCGCACACGCTCGGCGCGGAGGGCGTCGATCTCGAGCCCGTCGACCTCGTCCGCATCTCGAGTATCGGGCTCCGCGATCATCATCTCCTGGAGCTCGCCAAGGTCGTGGAGGACACGATCGACGGCGAGTCGGCGGGCATGATCATCACGCACGGGACCGACACGCTGGAGGAGACTGCGTACTTCTTGGCTCTCACCTGCCGATGGGGACGGATCCCGATCGTGCTCACGGGCGCGATGCGGCACAGCGGGGACGCCGGATCAGACGGCCCGTCGAACCTGCAGGCTGCTCTTGCCGTCGCCCGAACGGCCGCGGCCGCCAGCGTCGGTCCGGTCGTCGTCATGGCCGACGAGATTCACACCGCACGGTTTGTGACGAAGTACCACGCCACCAGGATCGCGGCCTTCCGCTCGCCGGCGAACGGCCCGATCGGCCACGTCCTCGAAGGCAAGGCAACGATCTGGTACCGGCCGGCCTATACGGATCACCTGGCGCGGATCGACGGAGCGAGCCTGCCCCGCGTAGAGATCGTCACGATGAGCCTCGCCGCGTCGCCGGCCACGCTCCACGCCGTCGTCGACACCGTTCCGGACGGGCTCGTCATCGAGGGCTTCGGCGGCGGCCACGTCGCTCCCGAGCTCCTCGACGCCGTCGATCGGGCGCGACAGCTCGGAATCCCCACCATCGTCGCATCTCGCTGCGCCGACGGCACAACCCTCCAGCAGACCTACGCGGTGCCCGGGACGGAGATCGACCTCCAGCGGCGGGGGGCGGTGATGGCCGGAACCCTCTCGGCTGTGAAGGCGCGCCTCCGTCTCATGGTCGCGATTGCGGCGGGCATACCCGTCGACGAGGTGTTTCCGGCCCTGTAGCGCGCCGACCGCGGCAGGCGAGCGTGAGAAGGCGGAGCGGGGCTACGCCCTCAACGGAGCCTCGAAGTCCTACCGGCAGCGATGGACGGAGCCTGTGGCTCAGTCGCGTCGGTCGGCGACCGGCCCAGCGCCCGAGAGCGCTGCGCCGGCCACGGCCAACTCGCCCAGGCATGCCGGGCACAAGCAGACCCGATAGCGCTGCGACAACTCACGTTGCACTGGCGGCGGAACCGCAAGCTGTGCGCACCAGCAGCCTCCGTCGGCCGCTCCGCATCCGAACGCGACAC
>JAODBQ010000322.1 GCA_025464045.1 Ilumatobacteraceae bacterium | reverse complement strand
GGTCCGGTCACGATGGATTCCGTTGTCTGATAGCCTTGAAGGCACGAGATCCGCAGGGAGAATCGCATGAGCGCACTGGATTCCATCCACACGCGTCAGTTGTCCGAACAAGCCAAGGCCATCACCGCACGTGAGCTGGCCACCTACATGGAGCGCACACGGGCCTCTCAACGAGCCACGAGCCGGGCTCGCACGGTGATGCCGCTCGGAGTTCCGTCGAGCTTCCAAGCCTACGATCCGCATCCGCTGGTCGTGCGTCGTGCCCAGGACGCGTGGATGGAGGACATCGACGGCAACCGCTACGTCGATTTCGACATGGGTTTCGGGGCTCTGTTCGCGGGCCACTGCAACCCGCTCGTGCGCACTGCGTTGACGACCCAGCTGGACAACGGCACGCTGTTCGTCACCCCGTGCGAGGCCAACACGGAGGTCGCCGAACTGCTCCGCGACCGGTACCAGCTGCCGATGTGGCGCTTCACCAACTCCGGCACAGAAGCCACGATGGACGCGATCCGCGTCGCCCGTGGCGTCACGGGGCGCCAGAAGATCGTCAAGGTCGAAGGCGGCTACCACGGCCATCACGACGAGGTGATGGTGTCGATGAAGCCGTCGCTCGACGTGGCCGGACCGGCACATGCGCCACACGCCGTCGCCGCAACGGCCGGCATCAGCGACGCGGTGCTGGCGGACACGTTGGTCGTGCCGTTCAACGATGCTGCGGCGTTGGAACGGGCGCTCGCGGGCCACGACGTCGCGTGCTTCATCGTCGAACCGGTGATGGAGAACATCGGCATCTGCCTGCCGCTGCCGGGCTACCTCGAGACCGTGCGCGAGATCACCCGCGCCCACGGCACGCTGCTGATCTTCGACGAGGTGAAGACTGGCATCACCGCCGGTTGGTCCGGCGCCTCCGGCGTGCTCGGTGTCCGGCCCGACCTCGTCGCCCTGGCCAAGAGCATCGGCGGTGGCCTGCCGATCGGCGCGTTCGGCGGAACCGCCGAGTGCATGGATCAGATCACGAGCGGTCGCGTCCTCCACCTCGGCACCTACAACGGCAACCCGCTGTGCATGGCCGCCAGTCGCGCCGTGCTCGCGGAGGTGTGCACCCCCGCCGCCACCGAGGACGCCATCGAGCGCAACGGGCGTCTGCTGGCGGCGTGCGCGACCATCATCGACGACGCCGGCCTTCCGGCACACGTCGTGCAGTTCGGGGCCAAGGGTTGTGTCACCTGGGCAGCAGCGCCGATCCGCAACTACCGCGACTACAAGGCTACCGACTTCGACCTCGCCTTCGCCCAGTGGATCCACGGGATCAACCGTGGCGTCCTGCTGCCGCCCGGTCTCGACGAGCAGTGGCTGATCTCGGTGGTGCACACGGAGGCCGAGGCCATGCTCTACGCCGAGGTGTTCGGTGAGTTCGTCGCCGAGCTCACGGCCTGAGCGTCAGCTCCAGTTGCGTTCCTCGCGGTATCGGTAGGTGCTGACGGGGGAGCTCCAGCGGCGGCGCCGTCGCACGAGCCCGCTGCCCAGCAGGAGTGCCACGCCGCCACCGATGAAGACGAAGTCCAGGGCGAGGATCAGTGGGAGCGCGTCGTCGGCGAGCTTGGCGGGCACCCTCGCCCACGGACTCTTGTTGATCGCGCTCACGGCGAAGCGCGGCACCACGTAGCCGACCAGCGTGATCAGCACTGCGAGCAGCAACATCCCGAAGCCCAGGCTGCGCAGCAGGGCCGGCCGGTCCGGGTGCGTGGTCAGCCCCAGCAGCCCGAGCACCAGGGCGGCGATCGCGGCGATCGGCACCAACCACTTGAGCACGTGCCTGGTGATGTTCAGCACGCTGACCTCGGGCACGTCCAGCGGCACGTCCGCGAGGTTGGCCACGGCGTCGTTGCGCACGATGTTGCGCATCTCCGCGCCGGTGATCACGACCGGCGCCTTCTGCTCGCCGATCAGGTGGGCATGCGCATCGTGGAGGATCTTCGACATCTCGTTCGCCATCGCGCTCGCTGTCTGCGGTGAGCTGAGGTAGCCGTTGATGACGGTCCGCAGCTGCTCCGGGGTCGCTCCGGGAACACTCGGCGCGGCGGAGTTGGCGATCAGATCGACGATCTGGGCGCGGATCTGTGGATCGTCGAGCACGGCCTTGGCCGTGCTGCTGGTGCGGTCGGGGTTGAAGGCCGTGCGTTGCAGCAACCAACCGCCGATCGCGAGGCTGGCGCACACGTAGGCGACACCGAACAGCAGGCCAGCGAGAGTTCGACGCACGCAGCGCAGTCTTGCCGATGGCGACCCGAGTCACACCGCCATGACGGGCAGCCCGGCTCGCGAAGGCTGCGAACCTGCAGGAGGTGAGAGATGATGGCGCGGTGAGCGGCACGCTGCGACCGAAGACCGCGTTCTGGCGGGGCCTGCGACTGCGCTGCGCGTGGTGCGGCAGCCGACGCACGTTCATCCGCCACTGGCTCGGAAAGTACCCGCGCTGTCGGACATGCGGTCTCGAGTGGCGACGCGAGGAGGGCTTCGAGCTCGGTCCCGTGGCGCTCAACACGGTGATCACGTTCTTCTGCCTCACGGTCGGGATGGCGATCGGGTTCGTGGTGTCCTATCCCGACATCGCCGTCTGGCCGATCCTCCTCTCGTGCATCGCCGTGGCGGTGCTGCTGCCGATCCTGATCTACCCGCTGACGTTCACGCTGTGGTTCGCGTTCGACGTCCTCGCCCATCCACCCGATGCCGCCGAGCTGGCCGAGGCGAGGGCGGCGCTGGCCGCCGGGTGGGAGCACAAGGCCCCCTGACCAGGGCCTGCAGGGGCATCGACCAGCGGCAGGCAGATTTTCGAGCCGGGTGCTTGCACTCGAACGGTTGTTCGGAACTACACTGCTGTCGTTCGCTGCGGCGGACGTCGGCCCCCTCGGGGAAGGACGTGTGGATGGACGGTGTCGGGCGCAGCAGCCCGGCTCCGGAAACCCTGTCACACCCCTTCCGTACGGTGCCTGTCAACGGACCGGAGCCAGCGGCTCCTCCCCACCGTCGGAGCTCAGGCTCCCGTCAGCACAGGAGCCAACGGGCTCCCGACCAGTACGGAGCCGAGGCTCCCCGTCAGCACATCAGGCAGGAAACGGAGCGCACAGTGAGCACGGATCGCGACAAGGCACTCGACATGGCGTTGGCAGCCATCGACAAGCAGTTCGGCAAGGGGTCCATCATGCGGATGGGCGAGAAGAGCTCGATGACCGTCGAGACCCTCTCCACCGGCGCGTTGGCGCTGGACCTCGCACTCGGCGTCGGCGGGCTGCCCCGTGGTCGCGTCGTCGAGATCTTCGGTCCGGAGTCGTCCGGCAAGTCCACCCTGGCGATGCACGTCGTCGCCGAGGCACAGCGCAACGGCGGCATCTGCGCCTACGTCGATGCGGAGCACGCGATGGACCCGGCCTACGCGAGGGCCATCGGCGTCGACATCGACCAGCTGTTGATCAGCCAGCCTGACACCGGGGAGCAGGCGCTGGAGATCGCCGACATGCTCGTTCGTTCCGGCGCGCTGGACGTGGTCGTCATCGACTCCGTGGCGGCCCTCACCCCACGGGCGGAGATCGAGGGAGACATGGGCGACACCCACGTCGGCCTCCAGGCCCGATTGATGAGCCAGGCGCTGCGCAAGCTCACCGCCAACCTCAACCGCACCAACACGATCATGATCTTCATCAACCAGCTCCGGGAGAAGATCGGGGTCATGTTCGGTTCGCCGGAGACCACCCCTGGCGGTCGTGCGCTGAAGTTCTACTCGTCGGTCCGGCTCGACATCCGCCGGATCGAGAGCATCACGGACGGCGGCGAGGTCGTCGGGTCGCGAACCCGGGTGAAGGTCGTCAAGAACAAGGTGGCTCCGCCCTTCCGCCAGGCGGAGTTCGACATCATGTACGGCAAGGGCATCAGCCGTGAGGGCTCGGTGCTGGACCTCGCCGTGGACATGGGCATCATCAAGAAGTCCGGGGCGTGGTTCACCTACGAGGGCGAGCAGCTCGGCCAGGGCCGGGAGAACGCCAAGGGCTTCCTGCTCGACAATCCGGAGATCATGGTCGAGGTCGCCGAGAAGCTGCGCGTCGCCGCCGGCATCGGCGAGGTGCCCGAGCAGGAGTTCTCGGCGGTCGACGAGGCACCGATCAACATCGAGTGATGCAACGGCGTGGGCTGGGCACCCTCGCCGCATTCGCGGCGAGGGTGGTCCGCTCCCCGTCGTGCCCGCACGAATCGTCGTAGCCTGTTCAGCCGTGACCAGCACCGAGCGCAGCTACGTCGTGCACACCTACGGGTGCCAGATGAACGAGCACGATTCGGAGCGCATCGCCGGGTTGTTGGAGGCCGACGGGCTCCATGCCGTCACCGATCAGGCCGACGCCGATGTGGTGGTGGTCAACACCTGCTGCATCCGCGAGAACGCGGACAACCGCCTCTACGGCAACCTCGGCTGGCTGAAGAGCTGGAAGGCGGAGCGACCCGATCGTCAGATCGTGGTCGGGGGTTGTCTCGCCCAGAAGGACCGCGACATGGTGCAGACGAAGGCACCATGGGTCGACGTCGTGCTGGGCACGCACAACGTGCATCGGGCGGCCGAGCTGGTCGCCCATGCGCGCACGTCGGGGCCGATCACCGAGATCTTCGACGAGGCAGTCATGGACGAGCACGCGCTGTTCCCGAGCGCACTGCCGGCGCGCCGGGACACCTCATACAACGCCTGGGTCACGATCCAGATCGGTTGCGACAACTCCTGCGCGTTCTGCATCGTGCCGTCGGTTCGTGGTGCCGAGATCAGCCGGCCGTTCGCCGACGTGATCGCCGAGGTCGAGCAGCTCGCGGCGAACGGCGTCAGCGAGGTCACCCTGCTCGGCCAGAACGTGAACAGCTACGGGCGCGACCTGCAGCTGGCCGCCCGGCGTGCCGGCGACGCTGCGGCGCGGGTGCGGCCGATGTTCTCCGAGCTGCTGACGGCAGTCGGCGCGGTGCCCGGCATCCGCCGCGTGCGCTTCACCAGCCCGCACCCCAAGGACATGCGCCCCGAGACGTTCGCTGCCATCGCGTCGACCCCGGCAGTGTGCGAGCACCTGCACTACCCGCTGCAGGCCGGCAGCGACCGGATCCTCACGGCGATGCACCGCGGCTACACCGCGCGGCGGTACCTCGAACGGCTCGCCGAGGCGCGACGGGTGATCCCCGATCTGGCGGTGTCGACCGACATCATCGTCGGTTTCCCCGGTGAGACCGACGACGACTTCGCCGCCACACTCGAGGTCGCTGCGACCGCCGCGTTCGACTCGGCGTACACGTTCCAGTTCTCCCCGCGACCGGGCACCGAGGCGGCGACGATGGGGGAGTGCTTCGTCGCGCGGGCGGTCGTTGCCGAGCGCTTCGAGCGGCTGAAGATCGTCGTCGAACGCAGCGCACTGGCCAAGCACCGCGCCCGCATCGGCCGCGTCGAAGAGGTGCTCGTCGAGGGGCCGAGCAAGCGCGACGCGTCGGTGCTCACCGCGCGGACGCGGCAGAACAAGCTCGTCCACTTCGCCACACCGGTGCCACTGCGCACCGGGGCCTACGCCGCCGTCGAGATCACCGCCGCGGCGCCACACCACCTCACCGGACGATTCGTCGAGCTCACCGCCGAGCCGCTGCACAAGCGCCGGATCCCCGTCGTCGCCGGGTGAGCACGGCGTCGTCGCGGCCCGCACCGGTCGTGGTGCTGGGCCCGACCGCGTCCGGCAAGAGCGACGTCGCCATGGCGTACGCGCGCGATCACCGTGGCGGTGACGGCGCCGAGATCGTCGCGGTCGATTCGATGCAGGTCTACCGGTCGATGGACATCGGCACGGCCAAGCCGAGCGTCGCCGACCAGGCCGCCGTCGTCCACCACTGCCTCGACCTGGTCGATCCCGACGTCGACCACACGGTTGCCGAGTTCGCCGTCGCGGCTCGCGCGGCGCTCGACGTCGTTGCCGCGCGTGGCCATCGGGCGGTGCTCGTCGCCGGCACCGGTCTGTACCTGCGCAGCGTCACCGATCCGATGGAGATCCCCGGCCGTTGGCCGCAGGCGCGTCGCGACGTCGAGCTGCGCCTCGCCGAGCGGGGCAGCGCGGCCTTGCACCGCGAGCTCGGTGAGCTCGACCCGCTCGCCGCGTCGCGCATGGAGCCGAGCAACGAACGACGCGTGGTCCGCGCCCTCGAGGTGGTGCTCGGCAGCGGCCGCCCGTTCAGTTCGTTCGGCGCAGGCATCGGCGACCACCCGCCGTCCCCGTTCGTGCAGATCGGGCTGCAGTGGCCACGCGCCCGCCTGGCCGAGCGGATCGAGTCCCGGGTGCACGCGATGATGGACCGCGGCCTGCTGGCCGAGGTCGAGCAGCTCGCCGGGCGGCCTGCGGGGTGGTCGCGCACCGCCCGCCAAGCACTCGGCTACAAGGAGCTCCTCGCCCACCTCGACGGCGACGTCGGCCTGGACGAAGCAGTCGATGCGATCGTCACCCGGACGCGGCAGTTCGCAGTCCGTCAAGAGCGATGGTTCCGCCGCGACCCCCGCATACGCTGGGTCCCCGTCAGCGAGGATCCCGTCGCCGAGGTCCTCCCGATCCTGCAGCACTCATGACCAACGAGCTCTCCCTCTCCAAGCACCACGCGCTCGGCAACGACTTCCTCGTCGTGTTCGATCCGGATGTCGTCGACCTGCCTGCGCTCGCCCGCCGACTGTGCGACCGCCACCGCGGCATCGGTGCGGACGGCCTGCTCGTCGGCGAGACCGGACCCGGTCGGACGGCACGGATGGTGCTGTTCAACGCCGACGGATCGCGGGCGGAGATGAGCGGCAACGGGATCAGGTGCTTCGCCCAGGCACTCGCGGCGCGACGTGGCAACTTCGAGCCACAGCTGATCCTCACCGATGCCGGGGAGCGCCAGGTGACGTTGTTGCCGACCGCGGACCCGCTGCGCATCGAGGCCGCGGTCGACATGGGCGAGGTCACCGAGATCGACGAGCCGCCGGGTTGGGCCCGCATCGGCACCGATCCGATGCGCCCGGTCCACCACCTCAGCCTCGGCAACCCGCACGCGGTCGTCGGTGTCGAGGACGTTGCCGTTGTCGACCTCGTCTCGATCGGAGCGATCGTGCCGCAGGTCAACGTCGAGATCATCGCGCCCGGTCCGGAGCTCAACGCGGTCACGATGCGCGTCCACGAGCGTGGCGCCGGCGTCACGGAGGCGTGCGGCACGGGTGCCTGCGCCAGTGCGTGGGCTGCAGCGTCGTGGGGCCTCGTCCCGGCGAGCTCACTTGAAATCGTCGTGCACATGGACGGTGGGGATGCGAAGGTACGCCTCCACCAGCCGTCGCTCGGCAGGGTCACGCTGATCGGGCCGGCAGAGCACATCGCCAACATCACGGTCCCGCTTCCCGACGAATCGAGCGACGCCACTTCATGAGCACCCCGTACAACGAAGCCCTCGGCGCCACGCTCATCGAGCGGTCCAAGCGGGAGCGGATCGTGCTCGTGGGTGTCACCCTGCCCGGCTTCACCGATGAGGACACCGAGGCCAGCCTCGACGAGTTGGCCCTGCTGATCGACACGGCCGGCGCGGACGAAGCGGGGCGGCTGATGCAGCGGCGCGACTCGCCCGACCACACCTGGTTCATCGGCAAGGGCAAGGCGGAGGAGCTGCGCGACATCTGCCTGGCCGTCGACGCCGACACGGTGGTGTTCGACAACGAGCTCAGCCCGGCCCAGCAGTACAACCTGGAGAAGCTCCTCGGTCGCACCGCGCTCGACCGCACCGCGGTCATCCTCGACATCTTCGCCCAGAACGCGCACACCCTCGAGGGCAAGGCGCAGGTCGAGCTCGCCCTGTTGAAGTACCGACTCCCGCGCCTGCGCCGGGGCATCTCGGGCAACCTTGCCCAGCAGGGTGCAGGCATCGGTACGCGGGGTCCCGGCGAGACCAAGCTCGAGGTCGATCGCCGGCGGATCATGGATCGCGTCACCAAGCTGGAGCGCGATCTGGTCGGTCTGCAGCACACACGCGACCTGCAGCGCAAGGGCCGTGGGCGCAGCGGCCTGGCCGCAGTGGCGATCGTCGGATACACCAACGCCGGCAAGTCGACGCTGCTGAACCAGCTCACCCAGGCGGGCGTGCTCGTCGAGGACCGACTGTTCGCGACCCTCGATCCCACGACACGTCGACTCTCGTTGCCCGGTGGCGAGCCGGTCCTGCTCACCGACACGGTCGGGTTCGTGCGTCGCCTCCCGCACGGCCTGGTGCAGGCGTTCAAGAGCACCCTCGAAGTCGCACGCGAGGCCGACTTCCTGGTCCACGTCGTCGATGGCAGCTCCGCCGATCCGGAAGGTGAGATCGCCGCGGTGCGGCTCGTGCTCGATGAGATCGACGCACTCGGTGTGCCCGAGATGCTCGTCTTCAACAAGGCCGACCGAGACCCGGATGCGGCCAAGCAGCTCGTGGTCACGCACGAAGGTTCGGTCGCGTTGAGCGCGCTCACGGGTGAGGGGACCAAGGAGTTCCTCGAGGCGCTCGGTGATCGCCTGCGTTCGCTGGCCACCGTCATCGAGCTGCTGATCCCGTACGACCGTGGCGACATCCTCGCCTCCGTGCACCGTGAGGGTGAGGTCGTCTCGACGGCGAACGAGCCGGAGGGCATCCGCCTCCGCGCCCGCCTGGCCGCTGCCTCCGCGGGCCGGCTCAGCGAGTTCGTCGTCCTCGTCGCCTGACCCGCGGTTCCGCGCAAACGCCGGCCCCCCGAGGGGCCGGTTTCTCGGGTCGGAAACGATTGGGGCGGAGCTGGCGGTGAGGGATCGGGCAAGATTGGCCACCATGACTGCCGGCTTCGTTCCCCCGCCGTACCCGTACGACCGCCTCGACAAGTTCAAGCCGTTCGCGGACGCACTGCCCGGAGGCGCGGTCGACCTGTCGATCGGGACACCGTGCGACGCGCCGCCCGATGCGGTGATCGCCGCGCTCTCGTCGTCGAAGGCCGAGCGTGGGTATCCGCCCAGCATCGGCACTGGTCCGCTGCGCGCTGCGGCACAGGCGTGGATGCTGCGCCGGTTCGGCGTCGACATCCCGGTGAGCCAGATCGGTGCGTGCGTCGGCACGAAGGAGTTCGTGGCCACCACGGCACAGTTGCTGCACCTGCGCACGCCCGACCGGGACACCGTGCTCTACCCCGCCGTGGCCTACCCGACGTACGAGATGAGCGCGACGTTGGCGGGCTGTCGCCCCGTACCAGTGGCCATCAACGCGGCCGGTGGTCTCGACCTGGACAGCATCGATCCCGCTGATGTCGGTCGGGCGTTGATGCTCTGGATCAACAGCCCGAGCAATCCCACGGGTGTGCTCGACGATCTGCCCGCAGCCGCCGCCTGGGGGCGGGCCAACGGGGTGCCGGTGTTCAGTGACGAGTGCTACGCCGAGTTCACATGGGTCGGCGAGCCGCGCACGATCCTCGAAGCCGGAACCGAAGGCGTCGTCGCGGTGCACTCACTGTCGAAGCGTTCGAACCTCGCCGGACTGCGCGTCGGCTTCTACGCCGGTGACGCGGAGCTGGTCACCTACTTGCAGGAGGTGCGCAAGCACGTCGGCATGCTGGTGCCGGGCCCGGTGCAGGCCGCCGCCACCGTGGCGCTGGCGGATGACGGCCACGTCGTCGTCCAACGAGATCGCTACCGCCGCCGGCTGGAGATGCTGTCCAAGGGTCTGTCGAGGTGGTCGGGCTTCGACGTGGAGATGCCCGATGGCGGCTTCTATTTGTGGTTTGATGCTCAGGATGGATGGGCGTTTGCGGAGCAATTGGCCAAACATGCCGGTGCTCTGGTGAGCCCCGGGGATTTCTACGGTGAGGGCGGCTCGAACAACGTGCGCGTCGCCGTGGTCCAACCCTCTGACCGAATTCAACTGGTAGTCCAGCGACTGGGAGTGAACTGATGTCGTACAA
>JAODBQ010000311.1 GCA_025464045.1 Ilumatobacteraceae bacterium | reverse complement strand
CCGCCGGAGCCACCTTGGTCGCGCTCGCCTTCGCCCTGAGCACACTCGACCGATGGGGTCGCAAGCGACGCCCGCACGAGCTGGCGTGGTCGGTGTCGCTCGGGATCTTCGCGGTCGGCGCGGCGGCGCTGTGGTGGGCCGAGTCGCGCGGCTGGAGCCTCGCCAGCTTCCGGGTGTTCTTCGTTGCCGGCGCCGTGCTCAACGTGCCCTGGCTGGCCCTCGGCACCGTCTACCTGCTCGCCGGCGAGACCGTGGGGCACCGCGTCCAGGCGTGGCTGATCGGCCTCAGCGGTCTGAGCATCGGGATCGTCCTGTTCGCGCCGACCAAGCTCGGCGTGTCCGGCCACGAGCTGCCGACGGGCACCGACGTGTTCGGCATCGCCCCCCGCGTCCTCGCCGGCGTCGGCTCCGGGGTCTCGGCGGTGGTGATCATCGTCGGCGCGGTGTGGAGCGCCGTCCGCGTGCTGCGCCACCGCTCGCCCGCGCTCGGCAGCGTGCGACGGGTGCCGATGGCCCCCGGCCGGCTCGTCGCCGGCAACCTGCTGATCGCCGTCGGCACGCTCGTGCTGTCGGCCAGCGGCACCCTCGCCGGCCGACTCGGCAAGGACCGCGCGTTCGCGGTGACGCTGCTCGTCGGCATCGTCGTGCTGTTCGCCGGCTTCCTGGTCGCCTCCGCCCCGGCGGGCCGCGCGGACCTCCGCGCGGTCGCGACCGCAGCGACTAGTTCAGAGCGACCCGCAGCAGCTTCCCGTTGACGTTGCGCGGCAGGACGTCGACGAAGAGGATCTTCGAGGGGCACTTGTACCGGGCGAGGTGGTCCTGGCACCAGTCGATCAGGGTGTCCTCGTCCACGCTCTTGCCGTCGGCAGGCACCACGAACGCCTTGACGGCCTCGCCGGTGTGCGGGTGGGGCACGCCGACCACCCCGACCTCGTGCACGGCCGGGTGCTCGGCCAGGATCTCCTCGACCTCGGCGGGATAGACGTTGAAGCCGCTGACGATGATCAGGTCCTTGGCGCGGTCGACCAGGTAGAGGTAGCCGTCCTCGTCGGCGAGAGCGATGTCGCCGGTGCGCAACCAGCCGTCCGCAGTGAGCACGCGGGCAGTCTGCTGCGGATCGTCGAGGTAGCCCATGAACACGTTCGGGCCCTTGACCCAGATCTCCCCGGTGTCGCCGACCAGCACGTCTTCGCCCTGCTCGTCGACGATGCGCACCTGCAGGCCCTGAACCGCCTTGCCGACCGAGCCGGGCCGGATCTCCTGACCGGCCGAGCTCGTGACGACGGGCGACGCCTCGGTGAGGCCATAGCCCTCGGCGAGCTCGATCCCGAAGCGATCCTTCAGGCGGCGGATGGCGTCCTCCGGCATCCGCGCCGCGCCGGTGAGCGCGAGGCGCACGCCGGAGAAGCTGTCCGCGGGTGCTTCGTCGAACTGGCTGAACGACAGCCACAGGGGCGGGGCGCCGAAGATCACCGAGATCTTGCGGTCGCGGATCGTGTCGATCGCCGTCGACGGATCGAAGCGCTGGACGAGCACCACGGTGGCACCGCGCTGCAGGCCCGTACCGAGCACCACGTTCAACCCGAAGATGTGGAACAGCGGCAGCACGCCGTAGATCACGTCCTCGGGGTACAGCTCGCCGGCGGCGGAGCGGCTCTGGTTGAGGTTGCCGAGCAGGTTGCCGTGGCTGAGCATCGCCGCGCGTGGGCTGCCGGCGGTGCCGCTGGTGAAGATCAGCGCGGCCAGGGTGTCCTCGTCGACATCAACGACGCCGAGCGGCTCCGCAGTGACGAGCTCCGCGAACGTGGAGTCGGCGAACGCCGCACCTTGCGTGCCCGGCTCGGTGGCCACGACGTGCTCCACCGTGGGCACGCGTGCCCGATCGACCGCGGTCCAGGCCTGCGCGGCGACAGGATCGACCAGCACCACCTTGGCGGCGACGGTGACGATCTCGCGCTCGATCTCGGGAGCCGGGCTGGTCGGGTTGAGCGGCACGGTGACGGCGCCGAGGCCGGCGACGGCGAGGTACGCCTCGACGAAGAACCGGCCGTTGCCGCACAGCAGCGCGACCCGGTCACCCGCACCGACGCCGATCGCCGCGCGCCCACCGCGCAGCCGCGCCACCTGATCGCGCAACGTGGCGTAGGTGGTCTCCCGGTTGCGGCTGACGATCGCGACGTGTTCGTCGGGATGACCCTCGATGATCGACGCGATGTTCACGTGGCGGACCCCCTCCGGGCGGGGATGTTACCCAGCAGTAGAGGGTTGCGCAGGTCCGAGCGGGGAGACGACGCAGGGTGTTCGCGTCGCCACGGCGCCACACCCGGAGCGCACGCTCCAGCGCCTCGGGCGGACGCCGCTCAGAGTCGCAACAGGGCGATGATCCCCGCGAGCAGGATCGCCACGAGCAGCAGCCCGAGCGTGAGGGTGGTCGCCGGACGCATCAGGCCACGCTACTGGCCGAGGCGCGGCGCCCGAAGTGCCACCGGTGTGGTCACGCCGGGCAGCGTGGTCGCACCCTCGACGCCCTCGAGGCGTCGCAGCACGACCGGATCGGAGGCGTGCAGGCCGAGCTCTTGCGCAGCCGAGCGGCGATCGAGCACCAGGGCGAGCATCCCGCACGAGTCCGGCACGATGCCGATCGTGCCCGGGGCCAGACGCGAGTAGTTCGTGCCGACGGTGGCCACCCGCACGTCGTCGCCGACCAGCACGCGCACCTTGTCGCCCCAACCCTCGATCTCGTCGGGGCCGAGGTTGAGCTGGCAGTTGCCGAAGTGGTCGACCCACAGCACGTCGGCCATGATCGCGTCGTCCTCGTAGCGCGGCAACGGGACCACACCGGGCAGCAGTGCGTCCGGGTCGATCGCGTCGCCGAGCTCGTACAG
>JAODBQ010000290.1 GCA_025464045.1 Ilumatobacteraceae bacterium | reverse complement strand
CGTCGGGGATGTGCCACAGCGACGAGCACCTGCGCACCGGAGATCTCGAAGGCGCGACTGCGCCGATGCCGTTGATCGGTGGCCACGAGGGCGCAGGTGTGGTGCTCGAGGTCGGGCCCGGCGTGTTCTCGGTCGCCCCGGGCGACCACGTCGTCTTCGGGTTCGTCCCGGCGTGCGGGCGCTGCCCGAGCTGCGCCGGTGGCCACTCGAACCTGTGCGACATGAACAACGTCACGAGCACCGGCAAGCAGCTGTCCGACGGCACGTCGCGTCACCACGACAGCAACGGTGACGACCTCAACCTGGCCATCGGCGCGCTCGGCACGTTCGCCCACCACACCGTCGTCAACGAGGCGAGCTGCATCAAGATCGACAAGGAGCTCCCGCTCGACCGGGCCTGCCTCCTCGGCTGTGGCGTCGTCACCGGCTGGGGCTCGGCGGTCTACGCCGCCAAGGTCGAGCCGGGCGACACGGTCGCCGTCGTCGGCGTGGGCGGGATCGGCTCCAACGCGGTGCAAGGCGCGCGGCTCGCCGGCGCCCGCGTCATCGCCGCCATCGACCCCGTCGAGTTCAAGCGCGAGAAGGCGATGGAGTTCGGCGCCACGCACACGTTCGCGTCGATCGCCGAAGCGACCGCGGCGCTGTCCGAGGTCACCTGGGACCGCGGCTTCGACAAGGTGATCATGACGATCGGCGTCGGCAACGGCGACGTGCTCGGCGAGGCGTTCTGGCTCGGCGGCAAGCGATCGAAGATCGTCGTCACCAACATCCACCCGGTGCAGGAGGGCTCGATCTCGATCCCGGCCGTGTTCCTCACCGTGTACGAGAAGCAGCTGATCGGCTCGCTGTTCGGCTCGGCCAACCCGCGCAAGGACATCCCGAAGCTGCTCGAGCTCTACACCCAGGGTCTCCTCGACCTGGACGGCCTCGTCACCAAGACCTATCCCCTCGAGCAGATCAACGAGGGCTACGACGACATGAACGACGGCAAGAACATCCGCGGGGTGCTGGTGTTCGATCAGGCCTGAGGCCGGTCGGCAGCAGGTTCTCCTACAACGACTCTGGGGGTCGGATCGTGAAGACGAAGGCAGCAGTGCTGCACGGGGTGCACCAGGACTGGCAGGTCGAGGAGATCGACGTCGACCCGCCCAAGGCGCTGGAGGTGCTCGTCGAGTGGAAGGTCGCCGGGCTGTGCCACAGCGACGAGCACATCGTCACCGGCGACATGGGCGCCACACCGGAGATGCTCGAGGCGTCCGGCGCCTCCAGCTTCTACCCGGCGATTGGTGGCCACGAGGGCGCGGGCATCGTGTTGGAGGTCGGCCCCGGCGTGACCACGGTGAAGCCCGGTGACCACGTCTCGGCCAGCTTCGTGCCGTCGTGCGGCCGCTGCCGCTACTGCAGCACCGGTCGCCAGAACTTGTGCGACTACGGCGCCGGCACGTTCCTCGGCGGGATGATCACCGACGGCACGCCGCGGCACTTCCTGTCCGGGACGAAGGACGCGATCACGATGTTCGCCAAGCTCGGCACGTTCAGCAACCACGCCTGCGTGGCCGAGAACTCGCTGATCAAGGTCGACGACGACCTGCCGCTCGAGGTCGTTGCACTCGTCAGCTGTGGCGTCGCCACCGGCTGGGGCTCGGCCACCAACCGCGCCGACGTCCGGCCGGGGGAGACCGTGGTCGTCGTCGGCATCGGCGGGATCGGGTTCAACGCCGTGCAGGGCGCGGCGATGGCCGGCGCGAAGCGGGTGATCGCCGTCGACCCCGTGGAGTTCAAGCGGGAGAAGGCGATGGAGTTCGGCGCCACCCACACCTTCGCGTCGATGGAAGAGGCGATGCCCGCGGTCAACGACCTCACCTGGGGGCAGATGGCCGACAAGGTGATCATGACGCCCGGCGTGATGTACGGGGAGCTGATGGAGCTCGGCACGAAGCTGGCGGGCAAGGGTGGCACGATCGTGGTCACCGCCGTCGCCCCGATGTCGCAGACCGAATCGTCGATCAACCTGTTCGAGCTGGCGATGTGGAACAAGGAGATCAAGGGCACGATCTTCGGGTCGCTCAACCCTCGCGTCGACATCCCCAAGCTGCTCGGCCTGTACCGCGAGGGACAGCTCAAGCTGGACGAGCTGATCACCAAGCGCTACCCGCTGGAGGGCATCAACGACGGGTACGAGGCGATGCGCCAGGGCGAGAACATCCGCGGCGTCATCGTCTACGAATGAACCCCGCGCCGATCGACGGATGTCGTGGCTGACAGCCGCGCCCTGCTGCAGCGCGTCCTCGGGCGCGTCGTCGGACGGGCGCGTGAGATCGAGCTCGTCGTCGCCTCGCTCGCCGCGGACCGGCACGTGCTGCTCGAAGGCCCGCCCGGTACGGGCAAGAGCACGTTGCTGCGCGCCGTCGCCGACGAGCTCGGCCTCGGGTTCGAGTTCGTCGAGGGCAACGCCGAGCTGACCCCGGCCCGGCTGGTCGGTCACTTCGACCCGGCGCGGGTGCTGACGGACGGCTACGACCCGGACGTGTTCGTCGACGGGCCGCTCGTCACCGCGATGCGCGACGGTTCGCTGCTGTACGTCGAGGAGATCAACCGCATCCCGGAGGAGACGCTCAACGTGCTGATCACGGTGATGAGCGAGCGCGAGCTGCACGTGCCCCGGTTCGGTCGGGTGGCCGCGAGCGACGGGTTCCGGCTCGTCGCGGCGATGAACCCGTTCGACGCGATCGGCACGGCGCGGATCAGCAGCGCGGTGTACGACCGCGTGTGCCGGCTCTCGGTCGGCTACCAGACGGCCGCGGACGAGGCCAACATCGTGCACGCCGCGGGCATCGAGGTCACCGACGAGGAGTGGCTGGCCAAGGTCGTCGAGGTGGTGCGGCGCACGCGCACGCACGCCGAGGTGCGCATCGGGTCATCGGTGCGCGGCGCGATCGATACGGCTGCGGTCGCCCGTTCGCTCGGCGAGCTGCGCGACGCGCCGCCGACCGACCGTGGCGTCAGCCTCGATGCCGCCGTCGTCGCGCTGTCCGGACGGCTGAGGTTGCGCGAGGGCACGAGCCGCATCCCCGAGGACATCGTCACCGAGATCTGGTTCGAGGTGTTCGGGCGAGACGACGCCGACCAGCTCCCGGAGGCCACCGGGGGAAAAGCGACGGCCCCGGCGGGGGCAGCCCCGAGTCGCTGACGCCCGACGTCAAAGAG